>CALLIQ010000161.1 GCA_938008925.1 uncultured Acidimicrobiales bacterium | reverse complement strand
GCCCCACACCTCGATGTTCTCCGCCCGCTCGCCTGGCGACTGCACACAGCTCTCCCACGACACGACGCCATCGGTCTTGGTGAAGACCGAGGTGGACGGCACGGGAATCTGGTCGAGGTCGACGTTGTCTTGATCGCGGATGAAGTCGTTGCGCTCTTTGAGGTAGTCCCAGAGCGGGGTGAGAGCCGAACGCTCGCTGCTGGCGAAGTTGAACGGACTCCCGAGGCTGATCACCTGCTCGACAAGGGCGGGGTGTTCCTGCGCGACGAGACGGGCGTAGACGCCACCGAGCGACCAGCCGACGATCGGGACCGGCCCTTCGGCCCGATCGGCCATCTCCGAGAGGAGGTCGTAGACACCCTGGAGGGTCTCGGGCTTGGGACCCATGTTGCGGCCGAGGCCCCAGCCCTTTGGCCGGTGGCGAAGCTGGCGCAGCAAGATGCGCAGCGGGATCGTGCTGGTGTCGCTGGCGATGAAGCCAGGAAGCACGAGGACGGGCCGCCCCTCGCCTTTCGGCGCGAGCCGGAACAGCGGATTCGTCGCAACGAAGAACCCGAACTCCAGCGGCGACCGCAGTTCGAGGACCGGATGCGACGGTCGACGATGCTCTGAGACGGCGGTCACAGAGACCAGTGTGCCCGACCGCCGTCCGCGACGCCACGAACACCTTCTGCGCGACACGAATCGGTCACATTGGCCCGATCCATCTGGACCAGGCGCCCACTCAGCTTGCTCGGCACGTGGGCCCGTTTGGCCTGGTTGGCCCGACTCGACCGGCCCTGTTCGTCTGGATCTACTTGCCGTAGTCGACGCTGTACCAGCGCTCGGGCTTCATCGAATACACAACGCTCGACGAGTCCTGACCCGATCCGACGTAGTCGTCGCCCATCTTCTGGCCGAGGTAGCGATGCGCCATTGGCCGAGCGTGGGCCTCGACGTCGCAGGGCTGGCGGTCGACGACCGGCCCCTCGACCATCACGTACTGATACGGGAGTTGCTCGGACTGCGAACACAGCGAGAATCGCCCGGCCGCATCGATCAGCACGGCCTTCTTCGACTCGGGATGCATGAGGACACGGATGTGACCGTCGTCGGTGTAGTCGAACCAGATCGGGACGGTCAGCGGCCCCCGACCGGAGTCTTCGATCCCGATCACCCCGACGTGGGGCAGCCTGAGAAACGCTTCACGTTCGTCTTTGCTCATCGCAGCCATTCCGCAGTCTGGCTTCCGTCCGCCGCGGCGTCCACGGGTAGGTTCTTTCCATGAGCGAGACCCCTCTCACGATCCTCTGCGTTGCCGCCCATCCCGACGACCTCGACTTCGGTTGCGCTGGCACCACCGCGTCACTCACCGCCGCCGGTCATCGCGTCGTCTACTGCCTCGTGACCGACGGTCAAGCGGGCGGGTTCGACAACACGATCACCCGTGACGAGATGGCGACCATTCGCCGCAAAGAACAGACCGAGGCGGCGGCCGTCGTCGGCGTCGACGAACTGCACTGGCTCGGCTTCCCCGACGGCGCGGTCGAGGTCACGATCGAACTCCGCAAGGCGATCAGCCGGGTCATCCGTCAGGTGAAGCCGGACCGGGTCGTCACCCAGCGTCCGCACCGCGACTTCGGCCGCATCTACAGCAGTCACCCCGATCACATCGCCACCGGTGAAGCGACGCTGTGCGCTGTCTATCCAGACGCCCGCAACGAATTCGCTCACGAGTCGCTGCTGGCCGACGAAGGACTCGAACCGCACTCGGTTCCCGAGGTGTGGGTCGTCGGCGGCCCGGATGCCGACGTGTTCATCGACATCACCGACACCTTCGACGCAAAGATCGAAGCGTTGCTGTGCCACGACAGCCAGATGCAGGACCCCGAACGAATCCCGGTTCTGATGCGGGAGTGGGGCGAGCGGACGGCGGCGGATGCCGGCTTCGACGAGGGGCGACTGGCCGAGGCGTTCCGACGCCTCGAGACGGCCTGAGGGCCGAAGGGGGCACATGCTCACGAACCTGCACAGCCGGCGAGCCGATGGCACCGTCGAATCGCTCGACGGCACATGGCGAATCATCCTCGACCCCTACGACACCGGGATGATCAACATCCTCGGCGAACGCAACCGCCAGGGCTACTTCCGAGATTTCAAGCCTCGCCATGCCGGTGATCGAGTCGAATACGACTTCGACACGTCGCTCGAGGTGCAGGTTCCCGGCGACTGGAACACCCAGCATCCGGAGTTGCTCTACTACGAGGGCACCGTCTGGTATCGACGGTTGATCGAGGTGGCCGAGGGTTCCGAGACCGCCGCTCACGACGGGCGCAGCTTCCTGTACTTCGGCGCTGCGAACCACACCACCCACGTCTTCCTCGACGGTGAGGAACTGGCGACGCACGAGGGTGGTTTCGGCCCCTTCGAGGTGGAGGTCACCGGACGCCTCGGCGCCGGCACGCACTCGCTCGTCGTCATGGTCAACAACCGTCGCGAGCCGGACCGAATCCCGGCGATGCGTTCGGACTGGTGGAACTTCGGTGGTCTGCACCGATCGGTCGAACTCGTTCACGTGCCAGCCACCGGCATCGACGACGCCTGGCTCACGATGGCCCCCGACGGATCGCTCGTCGGCGGCGTCTCGGTGAGCGGACCCGATGCCGAACGCCTCCAGGTCCGGGTCGAGCTGGCCGAGCTCACGATCGATGAGCTGGTTCCCGCCAGCGGCGAGCGCCACACGCGCGTCGACGCCGAGGCCGTCGGCCACCTGGAGCGGTGGGCGCCGGGAGCTCCGGTTCACCACCCCGTCACCTGGACCCTCTACGACCCGTCGCCAGACGGAACCATCGTCGATCGCGTCCACGACGAGATCGGGCTGCGGACGGTTCGGACCGAGGGCAATCGATTGTTCGTGAACGACGTCGAGACCTACCTCCACGGCATCTCGCTGCACGCCGAAGGCCCGACCGGCGGGCGCCGCGCCTCGGGTGCCGACGACGCCACCGAACTCCTGAGTTGGGCCGTCGACCTCAACGCCAACTTCGTTCGCCTCGCTCACTACCAACACGACGAAGCCATGGTCCGCGAGGCCGACCGTCTCGGCCTGCTCTCGTGGTGCGAGCTCCCGATCTACTGGGGCATTGACTTCGAGAACCCTGCGACGAAGGCGAACGCCATCGCTCAAGCCGACGAACTGGTCATTCGCGACCGCAGCCGGGCGAGCGTGATCCTGTGGTCGGCGGCCAACGAGACGTTGCCCGGCGAAGCCCGCAACGACTTCATCACCGCGGTGATCGATCGGTTCCGCGAGCTCGACCCCACCCGGCTCACGACCGCGGCACTCCTCACACTGCCGAGCGCCGACCCCGAGACCACCATCGACGATCCGCTCGGGCACGCGGTCGACGTGATCGGCGTCAACGAGTATCTCGGTTGGTACTACGGCGACCGCGAGGCGATTCCCGACACCACGTGGAAGAACGTCTTCGGCAAGCCGGTGGTGTTCAGCGAACTCGGAGCGGGCGCGAAGTTCGGCCATCACGGCACCGAGGACGAGATCTGGACCGAAGAGTTCCAGGCCGCCGTCTACGAAGCGCAGATCGCCATGATCGCCAAGCAGGACGACTGCATCGGGCTCTCGCCCTGGATCCTCAAGGACTTCCGAACACCGATGCGTGTGCTGCCCGGCATCCAGGACGGCTACAACCGCAAGGGTCTCGTCAGCGAAGAGGGCGAACGCAAGCTCGCCTTCGATGTTCTCGCCGACTGGTATCGCTCCCGCCAGACCTGACGGGGCGGCCATCACGCCGATCGCAGCCTGAGCACTGCGTCACCGCAGCATGATCGAGTGCGATCGTGAACCCTCGGGGCGGGTCTAAGGTCTTCTCGGTGACCGCGGCAGACACCCAAACCACCGACGACGAGGTCGGTCCTCTCCGCAAGGAGCGCGAGTGGTGGCACCGTCACCTCGAGCCCGAGGAACGTCGTCGAGTCATGGCCGATCTGGCGATCACCCGCCAGGAACACTGGGCCTACCGCTTCACCGTGATGCTCACCCTCTCGGTCGTCGTGGCCGTGATGGGCCTGTCCGCCAACTCCGCGGCCGTGGTGATCGGCGCCATGTTGTTGGCTCCGCTGATGCAGCCCGTGCTCGCCTGCGCCGGCTGCCTGGCCATGGCGCTGTTCCGCAAGGCGCTGGTCAACTTCATCAAGGTGGTTCTCGCCACCTCGTGGTGCATTCTGCTGTCGTACCTGCTGGCCAAGGTCTTCGTCCCGGACGGCGCCCTCGCGAACGAGATCGTCGCCCGCACCAAGCCCGACATTCGCGACCTCGTCGTCGCCCTCGGCGCCGGCGCTGCGGGCTCCTACGCGTCCGTTCGCAAAGACGCGTCCTCGGCGCTGCCGGGCGTTGCGGTCGCCGTTGCGCTGGTTCCGCCGCTCGGCACGGTCGGCATCTCGCTCGAGGTTGGCAACATGAGCTTCGCCAGAGGAGCGATGCTCCTCTACACGACCAACCTCGCGGCGATCATCTTCGCCAGTGTCGTCGTGTTCGTGGTCACCGGCTTCGTGCCACCGCGTCGCTTGGCCACCACGTCATTCCGACTCGCCGCCGCCACCGTGATCGTCATCGGCGTGGTCACCGCCATCTCCATCCCGCTCTACCAGGCATCGCAGACGGCGGTCGCCGCCACGAATCGCCAGATCGCAGCCGACGCCATCGTCGACGAATGGCTCGGCGATGTCGCCGAGAGCCGCGACGTCGCCTTGTCGGACGATCGGATCACGGTCGAGATCCGTAGCTTCGAGGTGCCCCTCGACGACGCCACCTTGCGCGAGGACCTGATCGATGAGTTCGGCGACGTGGGCATCTCCGTGCGGTGGGATCGCATCGAGCGAGCCGTCACCACGACCACGGCGGCGCCGACCACCACGGTCCTGACCGACGAGGAGATCCTCGAGGCCGACATCGAGCGGACGACCCGAGAGTGGCTAGCCGAGGCCGACCCGTCGCTCGGGTACGAGCTGGTGTCGGTCCGTCTCGTCGACGGCGTGTGGCGCATCGACGCGGCCGGCGTCGGGGAGCACCCCTCCTACGACGACCTCGAGGAACGCCTGACTCAGCTCGGCCCGTCGCTCTCGTTCGCCTACTCATGGACCGCACGACAAGAGATCAACACGGGCACGACGATCCCCGCCCCCACCCCGGCCGAGGTGCTCGAAGCCGAAATGCGGGTCGAGGTCGAGGACTGGGCCGATGGCCTCGGACTCACCGTGATCGACTTCTCCTACGACGGTGAACGAGCGGTGCTCGACCTGTCCGGCGCGACCGAGCCCGACATCAACCTGCTCGTCGTCGAGCTCATCGACATCGCCGATGAGACCTTCCCCGTCGACGTGTTCTTCACCGAACGCCGCCAGGTCACCACCACCACGATCGGCGACGTCAACCCCTTCGGATCGACGACCACCACGACCGGCTAACTCGGCGCTTCGATGATCCCGAGCTGAATCGCCTTGGTCACCGCGCTGGTGCGGTCGTCGACCTGCAGCTTCTGGAACACGTGGATGAGGTGTGTCTTCACGGTGGCGACCGAGATGAAGAGCTCCTTGGCCGTCGCCGCGTTGGATGAGCCGTTGGCCACGCAGGCGAGCACGTCCCGCTCTCGTTCGGTCAGCTCCGGGAGCTTCGGCTCGGCCTGCTTGGCTGCGAGCTTCTCGGCGATCGGGCCCGGCAGCACCGAGTGATCGGCCGCTGCCGACTTCACGGCCTCGATGATCTCGTCCGCAGGTGTGTCCTTCAGGAGGTAGCCGGCGGCACCGGCTTCCACGGCGGCGACGATCGAACGATCGGTGTCGTACGTCGTGAGGATGAGCACCTTCGGGCCGCCGTCGGTGGATGCGATCTGCGCGGCGACGCCGACACCGTCGACCTCGGGCATCTGGAGGTCGGTCAACACGACGTCGGGCTCCAACTCTGCGGCGCGTTCGATCGCTTCTCGACCGTCGCCCGCCTCGCCGACGACTTCGATGTCGGGGTCGATCCCGAGCACCATGACCAGGCCGGCGCGCACCACCGGATGGTCGTCGACCACCAACACTCGAACCGTCATTCGTGCTCCTCCGCGACCTGATCAGCTGCCGCCATCTCCATCGGCCCGTCGATCGGGATGGCGGCGACGACCACCGTCCCGTTCCCGACCTCCGACGTCACCTCGATCTCACCGCCGACGGCCTCGAGCCGTTCGCTCATCAACGGCAGGCCGCGCCCGCCGGTGACACCGGCGATCTCGGTCGGCCCCGTCGAGGGGTCGAACCCCACGCCATCATCGACGATGGACAGTGTCACGACGTCGGCCTCGAACTCGAGCTCGATCGTCACTCGGTTCGCTCTCGCGTACTTCCGGGCATTGCCGAGTGCCTCCTGGGCGACGCGAAGGACCGTCACATCGACGGTTCCTCCGAGTGCGACGATCTCGCCGCTGGTCGACACCGTCGCCGGCACGCCGGTCGCCTTGGTGAAACGAACGGCTTCGCGTTCGATCGAGTCGATGAGCGACCCCTCGTCGAGTTCAGCCGGGCCGAGATTCTCGACGAGGCGGCGCGACGACACGAGGTTGTCGCGAGCAGTCTCCTCGATCAGCCCGAGCGTGCGTTCGAGCGACGATGGGTCGAGCTCGCCGATCCGGGCGGCCGTGCCCTGGGTGAGCAGCACGATGCTGGTGAAGCCCTGAGCGAGCGTGTCGTGAATCTCAGCGGCGACTCGTTCTCGTTCGGCGAGCACCCCGCGCTCGCGTTCGGACTGGGCGAGTGCAGCCCGCGTCTCGCTGATCTCTTGCAGCAACGCTCGGCGCTCGATGCTCTGCGCGGTCACGCGGTCCATGACCCTGTTGATCATGTTCAGCGTTCCCCAAACGAGGAACGGCGTGGCAAGCGCACCGGTCGGAAGCGCGTGGAAGATCCAGCCCCCGACCCAGATGAGCGTGACGACGAACGATGCGACGGCGGCGAAGCGGAGGCTCGGAGCAAACCCGAAGGTGAGGGTGAAGGCTCCGAACAAGAAGACGAGGTGGGCGGGGTCGAGGGCGAGCAGAGCGATGAGAGCGCCGGCGACTCCGATGAGCATGGCGGCGACGCGACGCTCGTCGTTGCCGGTCGCGGTCCAAGCATGGACCCGGTGAAGGAGGTGGAGCCAGGCCGCCAGCGATCCGAAGACGACGACAGCGATGAGGAAGCTGGCGTCGAAGTCAGCGTCGAGGCCGTGGGCGACGAGCCCGATCGCGGCAGCGAGCCAGACGATGGCGACGAACCACCGGCGACCGGCGATCTCGCTTTCGTCTGGGGCTGCCAGCGCCTCGTCGAGGCGTCCTGAGGTGGCGTCGCTCACCGGTGATCGTGACCGATCAAGCGGTGTGGGTTGCGGTGCTTTTCGCAGTGCTGGCGTCGGTGCCGTCGTGCCAGAAGGCGAGGGCGACGGCGGCGATCAGCATCGGTGAGGCGATGGCGGTGAGGGCGCCGCTGGAGGCGGTGGCGATCACGCTGTAGGCGACGACGAGGACGATCGAGGCGAGGGGGGCGAGGGTGCGGATGCTGGTCATGGTGTTGCTCCTGTGTGGTGCGAGCTCCCGTCGAGCTCGTGTGAAGACAACATTGACGGATCGGGCCCTCCACCCACATCAACCGATCGGTTGATCCTCGGTCGGCCACCGCAGGAGTGGGCTCGGCTCGCCTCGCTTCACGGCTGGTGGGAGTCGGCGACGAAGCGGTTCTCGATGGTGCCGATGTTCTCGATCTCGATGCGGACGACGTCGCCAGGGGCGAGGAAAGCCGGCGGGTCCATGGCGAGCGCAACGCCGCTGCTGGTCCCGGTGGCGATGATGTCGCCGGGCTCGAGGGTGAACACGGTGCTCAGGGTCTCGATCTGGGTCCACGCATCGAAGACCATGAGATCGGTGGTGGTGTCCTGGCGGAGCTCGTCGTTGACAAACGTCTTCATCGCCAGACCATGGGGGTCGGCCAGTTCGTCGGTCGTCACCAACCACGGACCGGTGGGACCGTGGCCATCCCAGCTCTTGCCGAGGGTCATGGTCTGGGCCTTGGCTTGCCAATCGCGGACCGACACGTCGTTCACGACGAGGTAGCCGGCCACCACGCTCGGAGCGTCGTCTCGACCGACTCGGCGGCAGCGGGTGCCGATCACCATGCCGAGTTCGCCTTCGTAGTCGACGCGGTCGGGAGCCTCGGCAGGGATGACGACGTCGCCGGTCGGATCGTTGACGCACGTGCGTTGTTTGTTGAAGAACATGGGGAACTTCGGCGCATCCCGGCCGGTCTCTTCGATGTGATCGCGGTAGTTCAGGCCGATGGCCATGAACTTCGGCGGGTCGGGCACGGGCGCGAGCAGCGTGACGTCGTCGAGGGCCCACGAGGCGGCGCCGTCGAGCGCTGCGGTGCGCTCGGCCGGGTCGGTCAATGCGGCGGTGACGACGTCGTCGGTGCCGAGGGCCGCGAGCGACGTGACCGTTGCGGCGGCGACGTCGACCGCGCCGAGTTGTGCGTTGCCGTCACCGGCGTCGAAGCGTGCGATCTTCATCTGTTCCTCTTCCTCTATTCCTCTTCGTCCGTTTCCTCACCATCGGCTGCCTCGTCCTCGGCTGCGGCCTCAGCCGCTGCCTCCTCGGCGGTGATGGCGCCGTCGAACTCGAAGGCGATCCGGCGATTGGCCGCCTTACCTTCGTCGGTTTCGTTGTCGGCGATCGGTTCGGCCTCACCCGCGCCGCGGGCGGTGAGACGTTCGGGGTTCACACCGAGCTCGACCAGCCGACCGAGCACCGCATTCGCTCGATCGTCCGACAGGACCTGGTTGAGGCCAGCGTCGCCCGAGGAGTCGGTGTGACCGACGATCTCCACGTTGACATCGGGTGTGGCGATGATGGCGACGGCGACTTGTTCGAGGATCGCAGCGCTCTCGGCGCTGATCTCTGCGCTCCCGGATTCGAACAGGATCGGGGTGGCGGTGAGCTGGTCGACGAGCCGAGTCTCGAGGCGACCGAGCGCCTCCGGACTCGTGTCGAAGCTGAGCGTCGAGCCGTCGATGGTCGACGCTCCGAAGAACTGCCCGAGCGCCGTCTGGAGCTCGGCACCTCGGAGATCGCCGGCGTCGATCAGACCATTGATGGTGATGGTGGAACTCGTGAGCGTGGTGTCGGGATCGACGAACAGACTCGACGAGTCGACGTTGGCCTCACCGAACACGCCCGTTGCGGCCAAGACGAACTGATCGATCGACGCCTGGTCGGGGAACGAGCCGGTGAGCGTGACGAGGTTGGTCGACACCGCAGCGACCGCAGCGGTCGGTGTCTTGTCGAGTTCGATCAGTTCGACGTCGAACGCGCCAGCCTCGAGGCCGAGCGAGTTGGCGGAGTCGTTCAGCAGACCCTGAGCGTCGTCGTCGCCGATGAATGCAACGCCCGAGACGTTGGCGGTGCCTCCGATGAGCGTGATGCCGTCGTCGATCACCAGCTCGTCGACGACGGTCGAATAGCGGCCGCTGGCCGAGTCGATGATGGTGGAGCGAGCCCCTTCATCGGGCACGGAGCCCGTGATGGTGACCGCGTCGCCGTTGACGGCGAACTGGATCTCGGCCGGCGTGCCGACCGCGGCTGCATCGATCGACGTCGTCGTCTCTTCAGCAACGACCTCGGGAATGACGTCGTCCGCGCCGGCCGCCAGAAGGGCGACGACGCCGAAGATGGCCGCGAGCACGCCCAGATACAGCCATCCGAGCAGACCGCCGCGGTCGTTGTCGTCGTGCCGCGCGCGAGTGGCGACGGGCCCACCCGTCTTCGCGATCCCTGCAGGCTCTGCTTTTGCTTTTGCTGTTGCTGTGGCCGCCGCTGCGACTGCGGCGGTCGCGACGGCTCCCGCCGCCACCGAGTCGCCTTGGTCTTCTTCGTCGAGATCCGCGCCGGGGTCGGCGTCGGATGGTTCGTCGTCGAGTGAAGGATCGACCGCGACCGGCTCGTCGAGCTCGGCCGGATCGATCTCCTCGATTTCGATCTCCTGCTCGATGTCATCGATCGCTTCGATGACATCGAGGTCGTCGACGTCGTGGCTGTCGTCGCTCTCGTCGATGGCGTCAACCGAGGGTTCGACATCTTCGACACTCGCTCCGACCTCATCGATGTCGGCCGGATCGATGGCCTCATCGATGTCGGCTGGGTCGATGTCGTCCGCGTTGACGTCGTCCGCGTCGATCTCGGGTTCGTCCATCGGTTGGGCTCAGAGGTCTTGCGGGAGGCGCGTGAGCGCGTCGCGGACCTTCTCCTCGGGGTAGTCGTAGTCGATCATGTCGCCCGAGAAGTAGCGGTCGTAGGCCGCCATGTCGAGGTGACCATGGCCGCACAGGGCGGTGAGGATCACTCGCTCCTCGCCGGCTTCCTTGGCGGCGAGCGCCTCGCGGACCGTCCCGGCGAGCGCATGGGTCGGCTCGGGGGCCGGCACGATGCCCTCGTTGCGTGCGAACTGCACGCCGGCGTCGAAGCACTCGGTCTGGTGGATCGACTCCGCCTCGATGAGGCCGAGCTCGTAGATGTGGCTGATCAGCGGCGACATGCCGTGGTAGCGAAGGCCGCCGGCGTGGATCTCATCGGGGATGAAGTCGTGGCCGAGCGTGTGCATCTTCATGAGCGGGGTCATGCCGGCGGTGTCGCCGAAGTCGTAGGCGTAGACACCCTTGGTGAGCGACGGGCAAGCGGCCGGCTCGACGGCGCGGATGGTCGGGTTCATCTTGCCCGCCATCTTCTCGCGCAGGAACGGGAAGGTGAGGCCGGCGAAGTTCGAGCCGCCGCCAGTGCAGCCGATGATCACGTCGGGGGTGTCGTCGACCTTGGCGAGCTGCTTGAGGGCCTCTTCGCCGATGATGGTCTGATGCATCAACACGTGGTTGAGCACTGAGCCGAGGGCGTACCGAATCTCGGGGTGCGGGGCCGCCATCTCGACGGCTTCGGAGATGGCGATGCCGAGGCTGCCGGGGTTGTTCGGATCGTCGGCGAGGAGCTTGCGGCCGTACTCGGTGACCTCGGACGGGCTCGGGTGGATCGTGGCGCCGAAGGTCTCGATCATCGCCTTGCGGTAGGGCTTGGCGTCGTAGCTGGCCCGGACTTGCCAGACCTCGCACTCCATATCGAACAGGGCGCACGCGAACGCCAGGGCAGTGCCCCACTGGCCGGCGCCGGTCTCGGTGGTGAGCTTCGAGACGCCTTCCATCTTGTTGTAGTAGGCCTGCGGAACCGACGTGTTCGGCTTGTGGGAACCGGCCGGGCTCACGCCTTCGTACTTGTAGTAGATGCGTGCGGGGGTATCGAGCGCCTTCTCCAAGCGGCGAGCTCGGAACAGCGGCGACGGACGCCAGAGCTTGTAGACCTCTTGGACCTCTTCGGGGATCTCGATGTAGGAGTCCTGCGAGACCTCCTGCATGATCAGCGCCATCGGGAACAGCGGGGCGAAGTCGTCTGGCCCGGCGGGCTCACGGGTGCCCGGATGCAGCGCGGGAGGCGGCGGCGACGGCAGATCGGGGACGATGTTGTACCAGCTCGTCGGCATCTCGGATTCGTCGAGGAGGATCTTGGTGAGGTCTGCCATCACGGAGTCGCTTTCGTCTCGGATTCGTCTCTGCGCACGCGGGCGCCGAACTGTGACGGCTGACCATACTGCCCTCGCAGCAGCTGGTCCGATCGAGCGACCAGACGCCCCGGCAACCTGTCACGTCTCTGAGGTCGGACAGGTTGTCAGACGCCGAAAACCCGCTGGAACAGTGGGGTCAACCTGTCACGTCTCTGAGGAAGTGACAGGTTGGGGAGGTTGTGAGCTCGGGGTCAGCGCTGGCCGGCGGTGACTTGCGGGGATGCACCGTCGAGTTCGGGAAGCTCCTCGAACTCGATGAAGATGCACTCCCCTGGGCATTCGCCGGCCGAGTCGATCACGGCCTTCTCGCTCGAGGGCGGGACGACGGCGAGCGACCCGGAGCCCCCCGGGTCGTTCAGCACGACCGAGTCCTGGACCACGTACGCGATGCCGTCTTCGAGGATTCGAAACACTTCGGGCGCGTGATCGGTGCAGATTCCATCACCGGTGCAGAGATCTTGATCGATCCACACCAGGAGTCGCGCCGAGGAAGGGTTGCTCACCGGCCAAAGGGTACCGCTCGAATCCCTCGCGGCCCGAACCGGAGCCCGCTGTAGTCTCTGCCCGGTGACCAGTCACTTCGGAGAGCTCTTTCAGCTCACGACCTTCGGCGAATCGCACGGCAAGGCCGTCGGCGTCATCGTCGACGGCTGCCCCTCCCGGCTCGAGATCAGCGAGGACGAGATCCAGCACGATCTCGACCGCCGTCGCCCCGGTCAGAGCCGTCTCGTCACCCAGCGCGACGAGGGCGATCGCATCGAGATCCTCTCGGGCGTGTTCGAGGGTCAAACCACCGGCACGTCGCTGGCGATGATGGTTCGCAACAAGGACCAGAACCCCGGCGCCTACGACCATCTCAAGGACGTCTACCGCCCGAGCCACGCCGACTGGACCTACCGAGCCAAGTACGGCGTTCGCGACCACCGCGGCGGTGGCCGAGCCTCGGCTCGCGAAACGATCGGCCGGGTCGCAGCCGGAGCGGTCGCTCGCAAGTTGCTGCGCGTCGCCGCCGACATCGAGGTGCTCGCCTGGGTCAGCCAGGTGCACGACATCGACACCGAGCTCGATCCGGCCGAGGTCACCTTCGACGCCGTCGAGGCCGACCCCACCCGTTGCCCCGATCCGGGGTCAGCGGCTGCGATGACGACGGCGATCGAGCAGGCCCGCCGAGACGGCGACTCGCTCGGCGGCGTGGTCACCTTCGTGATTCGCAACGCTCCCGCTGGGCTCGGCGAGCCGGTCTTCGACAAATTCGACGCCGACCTCGCCAAGGCGATGATGTCGCTGCCTGCGACGAAGGGCTTCGAGGTCGGCAGCGGCTTCGCCGGCACTCGCCTCACCGGCCTGGCTCACAACGATCCGTACGAACCCGGCCCCGACGGCGTCCCCATTCTCGCCACCAACAACTCCGGCGGCGTGCAGGGCGGCATCACGAGCGGCAACGACATCGTCGGCCGCATCGCCTTCAAGCCGACGGCCACGATCTCCTCAGAGCAGAAGACCACCACCGTCGACGGCGAAGCCACCACGCTCGCAGCCAAGGGTCGCCACGACCCGTGCGTGCTCCCCCGCGCCGTTCCGATGGTCGAGGCGATGGCTCTGCTGGTCACCGCCGACCACTGGCTCCGCCAGAAGGCGACCGACGCGCTCGCTTAGCGGTTTCGGCGGCCGACGAGCACGAAGGCCAGCGGCACCGAGCACCCGAGCCACACCCACACCGGCCAGAAGTAGCCGCCCGCGTTGGTGATCAGATAGATGATCGTGCAGATCATCGGCGGCATCAGGAACGGCAGCACATCCGGGGTGAGGAACGGCTCGCGCTGGCGCGGCGGCGCTGGCATCGGCACCGGCGGCAGGTCTGCCTCGAGCGCGACGAGGTCGCTTCGGGTCTTCGCCCCGTAGGCGATCTCGAGCCGCTCCTCGAGCTCCCCGGCGTCGAGACGTCCCTCACCGAACGCGGCCTGCAGTCGCTCGACGACCACCTCTCGCTCGGCATCGCCGATGCGGTACTCCGGCTGCCCGCCGGACTGGGGCACCGGGCTCGAGTCAGCCATCGCCACCACCATCGGCCGAGTCGCCCGCATCGTCGTCGGGCGAGCGGTCGCGCAGGAATGCTTCGAGTTCGGCGGCGAGCTCATCGCCGGACGGCAGCAGTTCTTCGGTCGAGTCCATCTGCGCCTCCAAGCGTTGCACATAGCTGCGGGACTCGTCGTCCGAAGCGACGGCCGCATCGACCCGTTCGGTCCAGGCCACCACGTCGGCGTCGAGGTCTTCGTAGTTGGTCGTGACCCGGGTGGTCTGCTGGATCCGACGCAGCAGCGCCCGGGTGGCTTTCGGGTTCGGCGGCCCGGGCACGTAGTGCGGCACCGCAACGCGAAGCGAAATGATCGGGATGCCCATGTCGCCGACCCGTTGGTTGATCACGCCGACAACGCCCGTTGGACCCTGATAGCTCGGACGATCGAGGCCGAGGCGGTCGGCCAACTCCGGATCACCCGACGAACCCGTGATGGCGAAGGGCCGGGTGTGGGGGACCATCGACACCATCGCCCCGACGGTGACGACCATCTCCGCCCCGGTGCGGCGAGCGACGTCGATGATCTGGTCGGCGAAGGTCTTCCACCGCATGTGCGGCTCGATACCCGTCATCACGACGAGGTCGCGGGCATCGTCGGTCTGGCACACCGTGACCCGCGTCGTCGGCCAGCTGATGCGACGCTCACCGTCGTTGTCGAACGACACCGTCGGGCGGGTCTCCTGGAAATTGAAGAAGCCTTCCGGGTCGATCTCGGCGATGTCGGTCGACCGGGAGTTGACGCGAATCGAGTCGAGGGCCGTCGTCGCCGCCTCCGCCGCGTCGAACAGTCCTTCGAAGGCGAGGAGGAGAAGCGGTCGACGGAGTTCGCCTCGCAGACGGTCGGCGTCGTCGTTCCAGATCAGGTCGGGCACGGTCGTCAGGATCGCGCACTCGAGGGGGCCAGGACTAGTCTCCGCCGAGTGCATGAACAGACGGCGCAGTGGGGTCAAGACGAACTGGTGCTCACCGAGCACGTGAGCGTGCTGCGGGGTGAGGCCAACGGCGCCTACCCCTCCGGCAACTCGGTCGTCGTGAAGGGTGCGAGCGAGGCGCTGATCATCGATCCGTCGGTGACGGTCGTGTCCAAGGGCGGCGCCACGGTGCCGATCGACCTCGTGCTGAACAGCCACGGCCACGAAGACCACATGCCCGGCAACGGTTTGTTCACCGAGGCTCGGGTCCACATCCATGACGACGACCTTCTGGCTGCTCACAGCCTCGACGGGTTGATGGACGTCTACGGATTTGAGGGTCAGGCCAGGACCGACTTCGCCAACGTCTGCCTCGAAGAGTTCAACTACGCACCCCGCCCTGATGCCGACGGCTTCCAGGACGGACACGTGTGGGACCTGGGCCAGACCACGGTGGAGGCCGTGCATCTTCCCGGTCACACGCGAGGCCACAGCGGCTTCCGGATCTCAGACGGCGTGTTCTTCCTTTCCGACATCGATCTGACCGGCTTCGGCCCCTACTACGGGGATGCGTGGAGCGACCTCGAGCAGTTCGAATCGAGCCTGTTGCAGGTGCGCGAAGAGGAAGC
>CALLIQ010000160.1 GCA_938008925.1 uncultured Acidimicrobiales bacterium | reverse complement strand
TTCGACACCGCCGTGCTCCAACGATCGGGCGAGACGTTCAAGGTGGTCGGCAAGCCGACCGGCGACGCCGAACTCGGCGGCGAACTGTTCGACGAGATCATCATGAACCACGTCGGGGATCAGCTCGACGAGTCGCAGTGGGACGAGATGATGACGTCCGACGACCTGCCGTGGCGCCAGTCAGCGAGTCGGCTGCGCGCCGAGTGCAAGCGGGTCAAGGAAGCCGTCTCGGCCCACGACTACGGCGAGTTGGTCGTCGGCACCCCGAACGGCCTGTCCCAGCTCCGCCTCACCAGGACCGAGGTCGAGGAGCTCCTGGAGCCGCACATCGACGAGGCGCTGCATCTCCTCGCTCGATGCATCGGCGATGCAGGTGTTCCGGCGTCTGACCTCGCCGCCATCTTCGTGGCCGGCGGGGCATCTCGGATGCCGTTGATCGAGCAAAAACTTCGCGAGGCATACCCCGATGTGACCATCGGCCTCCAGGGTGACCCGAAGGCGGCCGTGGCCTACGGCGCCCTGGTCGCAACTCCGGCCACGATCGACGCCGGACTCACCCCGGCTGAAGCGGCACCGATCGCACCGATTGCGCCCCTCGCCGCGCCGCTACCGCCGACGTCGCCCGTGACCCGAGCCGAGTCGGTCCCGACCGTTCCGCCGACACCGCCGCCGTCGCATGCGACCGCCCATCCCCCGGCGACCCAGGCACCTGCAACCCAGCCACCCGCAACCCAGCCACCCGCAACCCCGCAGGTCGGTTCGACCGACACCGCCGCGCCTCCGCCGACGTCGGTCGACGCAGCGGCTCCGCCCCCGCAACCGAGTGCCCACACAGCTCCACCGGTCGAAGACGCGATCCCGTCAGCGCCACCGGCCACCTGGGCTCCTCAGCCGACCCCACCGCTGTCCGCCCCGCTCACGTCCTCACCCACCCCGACGCCAGCATCGACGGGGACACCGACGAGTCCGGGAACCGTCGCGGGCCAGCATGCGCCGGGCGGGATCACCGCACCCGGAACCCAGCCACTCGAGGGCCCTGGAGAGTCGGGCGGTCCCGGTCGTGGGCTGCTCATCGCCGCCCTTGTCGGCGTCGTGGCGCTCATCGCGGCAGTTGGCGGCTTCTTCGCCTTCCGTGGAGACGACACGGCAAACCCGAGCCCAACGACCCCGCCGGTGAGCAACGAGGTCGTCACGACGCCACCACCGACGGCTGACCCCGACGAGCCGGTCACCGTCGACGTCGGCGTTGGCGGGGACTATCCGACGATCGAGGCCGCGCTCGCAGACGTGAGCGACGGATCGACCCTGCTGCTCGGAGCGGAGACGTTCACGCTCGCCAACTCCATCGAGATCGATCGCGACATCACCATCGCCGGCGCCGGGTCGGACGCGACCACCATCACCGCCGAGGCGAAGATGGACCGCTCCGTCCTTCGCTTCCGAGATGCCTCGGTCACCCTGACGGGCGTCACCGTCGCCTACACCGGCATCGAGCCGACCAACATCATCGAGTTCTCGAGCGCCGACATCGAAATCACCGACGTCACGGTGCAGGGCGCCCGCTTCGATCCGAACGACCCGACGTTCTCCGACTCCGGCAACGGCATCGCCGTGCTCGGGACCACCTCCGGCACACTCGAGTCGATCACGGCCATCGAGAACGAGATCGGCATCGGGTTCCACGACCGAACCAGCGTCTCGATCTCGATGAGCACAGCGAGCGACAACCGCGATCACGGGTTCGGATTCTTCGACACCTCCAGCGTGTCCGCATCGAACAACACGTCATCGACGAACGGCATCACCGGCTTCGCCGTGTTCAACACCGCATCGCCGAGCCTCGTCGCCAACACGGCGAGCGGCAACGAGGCCGCAGGCTTCGTCTGGTTCGATTCGGGAGCTGGCCTCGCCCGCGACAACACGGCGGACGCCAACCTCTCCAACGGTTTCGAGTTGCAGTCGACGGCGACACCGAATCTCATCGCCAACTTCGCCACGAACAACGAGGCTGACGGGTTCCGCTGGACCGACCAGTCGGCGGGAACCGCCTCGGGCAATGAGGCGACCGACAACCTGAGCGACGGTTTCGTGACCGTCGGGATGGCCACGCCGACGCTCACCTCGAACCTCGCCACCGGGAACACGATCGACGGATTCGCCTTCGACGAGTCGAGCGAACCCGTCCTCACCGCGAACACGGCCGACGACAATGGCGAGGCGGGGTACAGCTGGTTCGGCGACGCAGCTGGCACCGCCCGCGACAACAACGCGAGCGGCAACCTCGTCGCCGGCTTCTACATGGGCGGGCAGTCGGCTCCGACGCTGACCTCGAACACGTCTGACTCGAACCCCGGCACCGGGTTCTTGTGGACCAACGATGCAACCGGCACCGGCGAAGAGAACGTGGCCAACGCCAACACGCTCAACGGTTTCGAGGTGCAGGGCAGTGCCGCACCGACGCTGACGATGAACGACTCAACCGACAATCTCGGCGCTGGCTACGGGTGGTTCGGTCAGGGCGCTGGCACGGCGACAGAGAACACGGCGTCGGGCAACAACAGCGACGTGTTCGTCGAGGACGGCGCGACGCCCGAACTCCTCGACAACGGTTTCTGAGCCGAGCCGCTCTCGTCAGCGGCTGCCGAGCGTGGCGACGATCATGATCGTCTGCCCGTTCCGGATGACCTCGAGTTCGACCTCGTCGCCGGGGAACGCTGACTGAACCAGACCGGCGAGCTCGGTGAGGCTCGTGACGGGAGCGTTGTTGATCTTGATCACCCGGTCACCAGCGAGGAGCCCGGCGGCTTCAGCCGACGACCCTTCGGTGATCGAGTCGATCACGACACCGGACTCGCCCGGGACGGTGCCGCCACCGACGCCGAGGAAGCCGGCTTCGAGCGGTTCGCCGGCGATGATGCGGTCCGCAACGCGCTCCGCGGTGCCGATCGGAATGGCGAACCCGACGCCGACGTTGCCCTGGACGACGCCGTCGGTCTGGATCGCTGTGTTGATGCCGATGACCCGTCCGTTGCGGTCGGCGAGCGCACCACCGGAGTTACCGGGATTGATCGCCGTGTCGGTTTGGATCATCGCGGTGAAGGCCGAGGGGCCCGTCGGCACGGGGCGGTTCAGCGCCGAGACGATGCCGAG
>CALLIQ010000159.1 GCA_938008925.1 uncultured Acidimicrobiales bacterium | reverse complement strand
TCGTGAATGGCGAGCACGTCGACGGCGTCATCGGTCGGCAACAACTCGAGCGCGACCGCCTCGGGGCCACAGGTGAACCCCGTTCCTTCGGGGTACCAGCTGAAGTAGCCGGCGAGTGGAACGGCCGTGCCGGTGCGGGCGACGTACTCCTCGCTCTCGCTGAAGCTAATCATCACCGTCCCTCGCGACATCGCTCCGCTGTCGAGCTGACTGATCCAGAACTGCCGACCCTCGGGTTCTGACGGCCGCCCCAACACGTTGCGATAGACGAGGTCGACGAACTCGGCATTCGAGAGGTTGTCGTAGAGCGAGCGGAACTCATCGGAGCTCGAGAAGAAGTCGGACATGCCCTGCAAGCCACGGTTGCCCGCCGAGTACTCCCCCACCCAGAAGTCGAAGCCCCCTTGGTCGGGGGCGCGCAAGAAGTAGGCGGAGTACAGCCGGATGATCGAGTCGGTCATGTGCGGGCATGCCGTGTCGGAGGCCGTGACCGGACGAGCGTCAGCGCTGACAGCGGACGGGCCGGCGGTGATCCCCGCCAGCGCTGCTGCGATGATCGCGAGCGCGGCCGCCGATCGACGCAAAACGCCACGTCTCGGTTCTCGACGCGCCCGTCGATCGTCGGGTGGTCGCTCGAACGAGACATCGGTCTCGGGGTTCATGTGGTTCCCTCCACGGATCCTGCCGCCACATCGTGACGCCCGCTTCGAACCTAGACCCTCGCGTTCCCGCTGTCCGTTCGCGCCCTGACACAACGGAACACACGGGACACAACGAACCGAACCCACGGGACCGGGCGCGAAAGCGCACGCCCCCGATCGCTCGATGGCGACCGTGGACGTGCGCTTGGCGAGCCTGCGCAGCAGGCTCTCTTCACTCAGGGAACTGACCGCTAGCTGGGATCGCGGCGGCTGGCGGGGCCAGACGCTCGCAGTTCGGTGACTTCCTCCATTGCGGAACGGAGGCTGTCGATCCAGTCCGACTCGTTGTCGGCCACCAGGCCGACACACCAGGCGAGCGCCTCGCTTCGACTGCGAGCGACGCCCGCGTCGATGAGGGTGTCGAGCACGGAGCGCTCGGCGAGGTTGAGTCGCGTCATCACCGGCACGCTGGCCGTCGTGTAGGCGACGTTTTCCTCACCACACTCGACCGCCCAGGAGACGGTCCGCAGGTAGGTACTCTGTGCTCGCTCGGCGATCGCCATGCGCTGCTCGCGAGTGTCTTCACGGAACGCAGCGATCCGGGCGTTGGCGGCAACCGTCTGGTCGTCGCCTTCACCCAGCTTCGGCATGGGGAGCGTTCCCGTGACGAGGATCTCATCACGGTCGAACGAGACGGTCGGTGCCGCCTCGAACCAGTCGTCCGGCAAGTTGCCGGCAAACCAGGCATTCAGTTCTTCGGCGGAAACGGCGGGCGGGTCGACCTGGCGGCCGCGGCCTCGGCCCCGGCCACGAGCCGGTCCCTTGCCTCGGGCAGCCATCTCAGCGCGCATCCGTCGTCGGTCGTTCTTCGTCATGTCTCGATACATGTCGTCCTTCTTTCATTCGACTTGTAATCATGTAATCAGTATTACGCCGTTTCAGACGAACGGCAACACGTGATGACGAGACACGCGGCACACGAGACCGCCGATGGATCACAATGGGAGCGATGAGTGCCCCTGGGACCGGAGCGTCCGACGCAGCCGATGCGCCCGTCGACGTCGTCTTGTTCGACCTCGACGGCGTGATACGCCACTTCGACCCCGATCACCGAGAGGCGGTCGAACGGCGACACGGCGTCGAGGCCGGAGCGATCCGCGCCACGGCCTTCGAACCGGCATTGCTGCAGCGAGCGATCACGGGCGTGATCACGACCGCTGAATGGATCACGATCGTCGGCGAGTCGATCGGCTCACCCGAAGCCGCTCGAGAATGGTCTGCCTCCCGGGGCAGCCTCGACGCGGAGGTTCTCGAGCTCATCAACGAGATTCGCAGCGGCGGCCGCCGGGTCGCCGTGCTGACGAACGGCACCACGGAGGTGACCCAGGAGTTTGTCGACCTCGGCCTTCTCCCCCACGTCGATGCAGCGTTCAACACCGCCGACATCGGCTTCACCAAGCCCGATCCGCGAGCCTTCGAGCACGTGTGCGACGCGATGATGGTCGAACCACAGCACGTCTTTTTCACCGACGACACCGAGTCGAAACTCCTTGGAGCGGCGGAACTCGGCATGCGCACACACCACTTCACCGGCCTCGCCGAGCTCCGCCGCGCGTTGGCTCGGGCAACCGGTGACGCCACCGACCGCTGACCCGCCTCCGCACGCGCAGCTTCGTATTGATCGGGCCATCTAGGCCATCGGAGCCAACTTGTGGTCACGTGCGAAAGTCCGGGGGTGGAAGCGACGACAGAGTGGTGTGGATCGCTGTGTGACCATCCCCGGGCTCCAAGCCATCGCTCGACACTCGTGGGTCAACGTCGTCGTGGGCAAGGTCGTTCCGCTTGTTCTGTTTCTGGTCGGCTATGCCGTGGCCGGCCTCACCCCGGCCGTGCTCGCCAGTCTCGCCTGGTCGCTCGGCGTCGTCGCCCATCAGCGTGCGAAGGGCCACCGAATCGCTGGCCTCGTCGTGCTGAGCATCATCGGAAACACGGCCAAGACGATCGTCGCCGTCCTGACCGGAAGTGTCATCGCCTACTTCGTGCAGCCGACGATCAGCACGACCTTGATCGGGACCGCATTTCTCATCTCGGTCCCGATGGGGCTTCCCCTCGCCGAACGGCTCGTGCACGACTTCTGTCCGTTCGACGAGCAGACGACGAACGAACCGGCGTTCAAAGCGTTCTTCCCAAAGCTGTCATTCCTGTGGGCAGCGACGTCGCTTCTCAACGGTGCGGTGACGCTGTATCTCCTGCTCACGCAGTCGATCACGACCTTCGTCGTCATCAAGTCGGCGCTCGGCCCGGCGACGACGACGCTCACGATCGTCGTCGGCCTCTGGTGGTTCCGACGCTCGATGCGTGACGCCGGCGTTCGCGTCGTGATGACACGACGGGTCGCCGCCACGGCCTGACCGCCCCGCAGCTCGGCCGAGTTGGTCCAGACCGTTCGGCCTCCAGGGAGCAGGTGTTTCGCTCAGGTAGGGCGAGACGTTGGCTGACTAGGTTCGCGATTCATGAAGCGGATCATGGGTCGAGCGACGATGCTGGCGCGCCAGGTGAAGAATGGCGACGCGAAGGGCGCGCTCGGTGACGTTCGCTCCTGGATGTGGTCGGAGAACCAGTACTGCGGACTCACCCGCACGTTCGTCGAGCCGTTCGAGCCGAAGCCGGCCAACGTCGAGCTCCGAGCCGAGAAGCTCGACGCCGCGCTCGCCGAGAAGGTCTTCGACTTCACCGGCCTGAACGAGCGCGACGCAACGTTCCTCGATCGTCGGCGCCGGATCTGGGACGCCGGTTTCGACAACGGCTTCGTGGCAATCACACCCGATGACGAGCCCGCCTATCTTCAGTGGCTGATCCCGCCCCACCAGAACGACATGGTGGCCGACTACTTCGGCCCCCTCTTCCCGCTCGACGACCACACGCTCACCGTCGAGGGCGCGTGGATTCCGCCGAAGTTCCGCAAGGAGAAGGTCATGGGAGAAGGGCTGTCGCTCGTCACCGAAGCAGCGGCCGCCGCTTCCCCTGAGGCCGACCGGGCACGCTGTTTCCCCGAGCTCGCGAACAAGGGCGCCGTGAAGGGTTCAGCGAGCGGCGGCTATGTCATCGACACGGTCCGCACCGACACCTGGCGACTCGGTCGCCGAACGGTCACGTTCGAACCGACGACAGCGGCAGCCGTCGGGTACTGACCCTCACCGAGGGCCCATCACGCGGGCGATGCGTTGCCGTCGAGGCTGCGCCACACGATCTCGCCGTCATCGATCTCGCCCGTCGCGATCAGCCCGATGGCCGACGCGACCCGACCCGACACCTCGTGCTCGGGATGGATCGTGGCCCGGAACCGAGCGACGCCTTCGGTCTCCAACAGCCGACGGGTCGCCAGGGCAGCCTCGGTCGCGAACCCTGCGCCCTGAAAAGCCGCGCCGATCACCCAGGCGAGCTCTGCGACACCGTCGATGATCGTGGCCTGCGTGAATCCGACTGCGACGTCGTCGATGCGCCGTCGCACGATCCAATTCCGCCAATCCTCGACCCGCAGCGGATCGCCAGCGAGCTGTGCGAAGTAGCGGTTCTCCAGCTCCTCGAGGGTCGGCGGTCGCCCACCGGTGAATCGATAGAGCTCAGGGTCGGCGAGCACCGACACCATGTCGCCAGCGTCGGGAATCGCGAGCGGCCGCAACACCAGCCGCTCGCTGATGATCATGCGGTGAACGACAGTTGCCGGAACTCGGGGCCGTCACTGAAGAACACGACGAGGTCCGCTCGGCTCAGCCCTGCGTTCATCCGCTCGCGCCAGTAGGCCAGCCCGGCATCATCGGGCGACCGGTTGAGCACATTGCGATAGATCGCCTCGATGAACTGATCGTCGGTCAGGGTTCCGTAGCGGGCGACGAACTCGTCAGAGGTGACGAAGAAGCGCGCCATGTCGAACGTGGTCCTGCCGTCAGCGACCCAGAAGGCGAAGCCCGACTCGTCTGGCAGCCGGGAGAACACCGATCCGTACAGCCGGACGACCGCACCGTCGCGACCGGTCGCTCCGCTCCATTGCGACTCGGCGATCGACTGGGCGATGCCACTCCCAGCCGGCGCTGGCTGATCGGGCAGGAGGAGGCGCGTCGTTCGGTCCGGGCACTCGGCCGGGCCGGTCGTGAACGGCATGAAGAACTGCACCAACCGGTTGTCGTGATTCGAGACCTCGCCCGGCGTGATGCCGCACAAGTGCGTCTGGGCATAGAGCGTCGTGGTGTCGAGCCGCGACAGGTAGAACCGCTCGAGGCCGGCCCGATCGTCTTCCTCGGTGAGGTCCCCCGACAGAATGATGAGCCGTCGAGACGAGTCCTCGAGCATCCACTCCCGCAGGTATTGGGACGGGAGCTGAGCGAGCTCACCGTCGCAGTTGCCGTCCTCGGGACTCCCGGTCATCTTCTCTTCATTGCCCGGGTCGAGGAGCCAGATCGTGTCGATCTCGCTCCATCGATTGCGCGATTGGGCGAGGAAGTGGATCGGCGCCATCCTCCCGATCGACCAACCGACCAGGACGTCAGCACTGCCATTCGGGAAGTCGTCGGCCTTGTGCGACGCACAGGTGGTCGATGCCGACCACGACTCCCACGTGTCTGAGTCACGCGAGTGAACGAACTCGTGGGTCGCGATCGGCGAGGCAAAGTCGATGCCAGCGATGCCAAACCCGGAGTAGAACACCACCCGATTGGAGCCGCCCTGTGCCTGCGCCGGAGCGCCTTGAGCCGCCGGAGCGACGACGCCAGCACACAAGGCGCCGATCAGCGCGATCGCCATTCGTCGCACGCGCCGTGAGGCGCGAGCCCTTCCGCCAACTTGTCGCCGCTCTTCCACGGGTACTGGAGTACTGCGTTACGTGACGGCGCGTCAACGGGCGATCTGACCACCCCGGGTAGCGTTCGGCCTCGTGATCCGAGTCGTTCAACTGTCCGACACCCACTTCGCACAAGACGGTCACCGAAGCCATCGCGGGTTCGGCTACGACACCGATGCAGCTTTCGCCGCCGTGCACGAGCGAGCGTTCGGACCCGAGCGCGAGGCCATCGACTACGTCGTGATCACCGGCGACGTCGTCGACAACGGTCTCGACGTCGAATACGAGAAGGCGAGCGCGCACCTTCGGACGATTCCACATGCCCTGCGCCTCACGCCCGGCAACCACGACTTCCACGAACCGTTTCAGCGAGGCGTGATGCCGCTGAGCGCAACGCAGGACAGGGCGTTCGAATGCGACAACTGGCTGTTCGTCTTGGCCGACTCGAATCACAACGGCAAGGTTCCCGATGGCGACGGCGGCTGGGTCGATGCCGAGGACCGCGTCGAGAAAGCAGGAGGCATGCTCGGCCCGCACGAGCGGGCGTGGATCGACGAGCAGATCGCCGCTTCCGACGCTGAACACGTGTGGATCTGGGTCCACCATCCGCCGGGCATGCACATCAAGGGCTTCACCGTGTCGGCCTACGACAACGAGATCGCCGAGCTGCTCGAAGCGCACGACCGCATCCGCGGCATCGGCGCCGGCCACGTACACACCGACGCGATTCGCGAGTTCGCCGAACGCGCCGTCCACGTGTGTCCAGCCCTCACGATCAACCTGGACTACGAAACGTTCACGCTGCTTCCCCCCGGCTTCCGGCGCTATCGCTTCCATCCCGACGGGCGGGTCGACAGCGAGTGTGAGTTGATCGACGACCCGCGCTGGCCGCGCCGTCGCATCCCGAGCCTCGGCGTTCGGTACCTACTGGGTGACGAAGCGTGGCGGGAATGGCGGACATCACGCCCCAAGCGTTGACCTCGCTCGGTCACGCCGGTCGGTCATCTTTGGTCACATTTCACTCTACGTGACGGTTGCATTACGGAGAGTGATGAGTCATCATGCCCAGATGCCCGCCAGCCCCGTAGTCCACGCGCCTCAGTCCGCCGTCCCCAGAACACCAGATCCCACACCGAATGCAGTGCTGGGAGCCGCCAGCCCAACCAACCGACCCTTGGTGTCGTCGCTCGTCGTGCTCGCCATCTGCGCGCTCAGCGCGGTCGCGATCACCAGGGTCGGTTGGTCGAGCACCGATGACGGCGCCGGTGTCGTGCCGCTCATCGCCTTGGCCGGCATCGCGCTCGCCGGTCTTCGGTGGCGACCCGCCGACGATCTCACGCCGACCCGCATGGTCTCGTCGAGGATCGCCTGCAGCTTCGCGATGGTCGCCGTGTTGTTCATGGCGGCTGCGGTGTCGATTCCGGCGTTGGCCGCCAACACCATCGGACCGGTCACGACCGGCGCGCTCGTCGGGACGTACCTCGCACTCTGGGGCTATCGGGGCCTCGCCCTTCTGCGAACCGTCAGCGTGCTGAGCCTGCTCACGTGGCAACCGGTCGCTCTGTTCGTTCACGACGGCCTCCGCACCTCGCTCGAGCAACCGTCGGCGTTGATCTACCGACGGCTCGCCCAGATCCCCGCCTTCGGTGTCGAGGACGAACCGTGGCGGTTGTTCTCCGCTGAGCTGCATCGAGGCGCCCTCGTCACCCTCTCAGCGGTGGTGCTCGCCATCGGCGCCAATCGCTGGCGAATGACGGCTCGAACGATGATCGATCTCGTCGCCATGGTGACCGCGACGCTCGTGGCTCACCACGTCGCCATCCTCGCCATGCCGATCGACGACTACTCGCCAGATGAGCTCACCGCACTCGCCACCAATCCCGGCCTCGAGGTCGGGGTCAGCGCGATCGGCGTGGCCATCCTCGCCGCCGTCCGGTTCGGTCGAACGGGTCGAACCGAGGAGGTCAGCGCCTCCAAGCCCGTCGTCGAACCCGACGTCGCCACACGCGACCGGGTGATCTTCGCCATCGCCGACGGCTCCGCCCGTCCGATCACCACCGCGCTCTTGCTCGCCGGCGTCTTCCCGCTCGCCTCACTCGCCCTGCAGAGCTGACCCACTCCCCCAAACCACCCCCGCGAACCTGTCACTTCCTCAGAGACGTGACAGGTGAAACCCACTGTTTGAGCGGAAAACCCGCACTCGCGACCTGTCACCACCTCAGAGGTGGTGACAGGTTGCCGACACCCGCATCCGTCCGCGAATCGCACTGACATCGCCCCGTTGGAGGCTCATCAATGACGGCCGTTGCCGCCCGCTCGTCTCGTTCCTCGCGCTCGTTCACACCGAGCTCGGACCATGAAAACCCTGACTCGGACTCCCCCGACGCAGACACCCGCGAAGCTTCAGACACCCCCGGAGCCGGTGCCGGGCTTCCCGCCGCAACGATCACCGACGTCGAGGAGCGCACGCCTTACCCGGTGATCCTTCGTCCGCCCGACGACGACGAGCTGTGGTCATACGTCGCCGACGACGGCAAGCGGTTCCTCCAGTTCTCGGCCCTGTCGCGCATCTGCCTCGGGTCCGCTCTGCTCTTCTTGTCGTTTCGAGGGACATGGCTGATCCTGCTCGCCCCGTTCGCGGCGGCGATCGTCATCGGCGGTCTCATCAACATGATCTGGTCGACACAGATCCCACCCTTCGTCCATGAGCTTCACCGTTCCAAGGTCGCCCGGTCGAAGAAGCGGGCAGTTCTTTCGTCGGTCCCGACGGTCGACGTGTTCATCTGTACGTGCGGCGAGGACCCGCTGATCGTCGAGAACACGATCTGCCACGCGACGTATCTGCAACACCCGAAGGACAGGCTCAACGTCTACGTCCTCGACGACCGCCACTCAGAGGACATCCGCCAGGCCGCGCTGCGTTGGGGCGCCACCTACGTGGCCCGGCCGAACCGGGGTTGGATGAAGAAGGCCGGCAACCTGCACTACGGCTACGCCAAGAGCGACGGCGACCTCATCCTCGTGCTCGATGCCGACTTCGCCGTCCGCCCCGACTTCCTGCACCACACCACGCCCTACTTCGACGACCCCGACCTCGGGATCTTGCAGACGCCGCAGTTCTTTCGGGTCACCGACGACAACTGGGTCGAGCGAGGCGCCGCCGCACAGCAGGAACAGTTCTACCGAGTCGGCATGCGCGCTCGGGACAAGCACGGCGGTGCCATCTGCGTCGGCACGAATGCCGTCTATCGCCGCTCGGCGCTCGACGAGCGAGACGGCATGGCGCTGCTCGAACACTCCGAGGACATCTTCACCGGGATGAAAGTGATCGATGCCGGGTATCGGGTCGATTATCTCCCGCTCCCCCTCGCCGCCGGATCGGCCCCCGAAGACGCCGCATCGCTTGCCTCGCAGCAGTACCGATGGGCCCGAGGCAACTTCGCGCTCGCCGGCACACCGCTGTTCAAGCGGATGCGACTCACTCCCATGCAGCGGCTCGGCCTCTGGGACGGCTGGATCTTCTACGTGACCAGCGCGTTGAGCCCGATCATCGCTCTGTTCGTGCCGATCGTGGCGCTTGCCGAGGCGCCGTACGTGATCACGCTCGCTCCGACCGCCATGATCCTCCCGGCGCTCTTCACCGAGTTCTACCTCCAGCCGAAATGGCTGCACATGCCAGACGGTCGGGCATCGAGA
>CALLIQ010000158.1 GCA_938008925.1 uncultured Acidimicrobiales bacterium | reverse complement strand
GGGGCGACTCGATTGACGCCGCGCATGTCGATCGGCATTGCAACGCCGGGCGTGGGCTCGAACTCGACGGAGGACCTGCTCGCCGAAGCCGACCACGCCATGTATGAGGCGAAGCGATCCAAGGACTCGATCATCGTCACCGACGATCGGATCCGGGCCCGGGCCGACCTCATGGCCGCGGTCGACCGAGACCTCGAACGGGCGATGGAAGAGGACGAAATCGGCTTCTACCTCCAGCCGATCATGTCGCTGAACGACCCGGGAATCGTTGGCGCCGAGTCGCTGCTGCGGTGGGAGCATCCGGAGTTCGGGTTCGTCCCGCCACCCCTGGTGCTCGAACGGGTCGAAGCGACGGGTCAGATCGAGCACTTCACGCGTTGGTCGCTCAACCGCGTCGCAGCCGATTGGGCGCGGCTCCAGCGCGAAGTGCCGTTGTTCGAGAACGCCAAAGTCGCGATGAACCTGAACCCATCGCAGCTCGGCCTCCGGCGCTACGTCGAGTGGCATATGACGGCGTTGCACCGTCACGGGTTGCGCCCGTGCGATGTCGCCATCGAGGTCGTCGAGTCCGGCCAGATCGAAGTGAACGCACAGAGCGAGACCACATTGCGCAAGCTCAGCGAGCAGGGCGTGTCGATCGCGCTCGACGACTTCGGCACGGGCTACAACGCGCTCGCCTATTTCACGAGGTTCCCGATCGACGCGGTGAAGTTCGACCGGTCGTTGATCACCGGCATGGTGCACAACGAAGACGTCCGGATCATCGTCGATGGTCTCGTCACGATCTGTCGCCAGCTCGGCATCATCTCGTTGGCCGAGGGAATCGAGACCCAGGAAGAAATGGACACGGCGTTGAGCCTCGGGATGGACCACGCGCAGGGCTACTTCCTCGGCAAGCCGATGCCCGAGCTCTTCTTCCGCGAGATCGGCGAATTCCTCCTTCTAGCGGACCCGCATTCCGCCGCCTGACGGATCCGCCTGTCGCTCGCAGCGACGATGATCGTGTGCATGGGAAAAGTCTCCGTCCGGCTCCTCTTCGCTCTCGCCCTCGTTGCAGGCGCCTGTTCGAGCGACGCGTCCTCGAACGATTCGTCGTCGAGCGACGGTGCAGCGATCGACGAGGTTGAGCCAACGTCCACCACCGTCGAAGAACCCGACGCGCTCGATGTGGACGATGAGGTCGCCGAGGAAGACGTGCCATCGGAGACGGCGGACCTCCCGCCGACCACCGAGGCGGCTGGCGAACTCGCGCTCGGGTTGCTCAACGGCGAGGAGATCGACGAGTCGACCTACGAAGCGGTCTTCGCCCCGGCGTTCCGCGACCAGCTCGGGTACGACGACTTCGTGGCGTTCCTACCCCAGCTCACACCGCTCGGGCCCTGGACGGTCGACGAGGTGCTCCTCGAGTCCGAGACCGAACTCACACGCAAGGTGGACACCGCAGATGGTTCGGCCAGCTTCGTCCTCCAGGTCATCATCGAACCCGCCGATCGCCTGCAGATCTCCACGCTGTTCATCTCGCCATACGCACCGCCTCCCGAGCTCGCATCGATCGACGAGGGCATCGAGCTGTTGCAGTCCGACGGCGAGTTGCGACTGCTCATCGCCGAGACCACCTCGGGCGAGTGCGAGGCCATCCACGAGGTCGCTCCGGACGAGCAGGCGCCGCTCGGCTCGGTCTTCAAGGTGTACGTCCTGGCTGCGGTCGTCGACGCGGTCGCTGCCGGGTCGGTGGCATGGGACGACGTGGTCGAGGTCCGCGACGAGCTCGACAGCATCCCGTCAGGCATCACACAAGACGACGAGCCGGGAACGGAACTCTCCGTGCGCGAGCTCGCCGAGCGGATGATCTCGATCTCGGACAACACGGCGACGGATCACCTCATCGACCTGGTCGGAACCGAGGCCGTCATCACCGCGATGGCGGACTACGGCCACAGCGATCCCAGCCGAAACGATCCGTTCATGACGACACGCCAGTTCACGATCCTGAAGTTCGGCGGTTTCGCCGAGGAGTGGGTGGCAGCTGACCAGGATGGCCGGCGAGCGATCCTGGATGACGTCGATGAGCGAGATCTGCCGCCGTTGTTCTCGATCACGTCGGTCATCGACCCGGTCTCGGTTAACGACATCGAGTGGTTCGCATCGCCGAACGATCTCTGCCGTCTCGGCGTGGCCATCAGCGCCGATGCGGATGCGCTCGAGATCATGCGTATCAACCCAGGCATCGCCGACGACGGCCGTTGGGCGTCGATCGCGTTCAAGGGCGGGAGCGAGCCGGGCGTCCTCGCCGCCATGTGGTTCGTGACCGACGCCGATGGCCGCAGCTTCGTCCTCGCCGCCTCGTTGTCGAACGAAGATCGGCTTCTCGATGAGGCAAGTGGTCTCGCGACGATGGGTGTGATGCGCGATTTGGTCGGAGCCTGAGCTGCGATGTCTCAGTCGACGATGTCTGAGTCGGCGATGGCTCAGTCGATGACCGTGATCACGACGTCAGCCGTGTCGCACAGGCCGTTGGTGTCGCAGATCTCGTAGGTCAGCGTGTCGCTGCCAGCCTCGCTCGGGTTGACGATGCGAATCTGGTTCCCCTGCGTGGAGACGCTGGTGAGCATGTCCGGATCGTCGACGATCGCCAGGGTCGGGACGTGGAGCTGGGC
>CALLIQ010000157.1 GCA_938008925.1 uncultured Acidimicrobiales bacterium | reverse complement strand
AGGTCTTCGTCCGGCACCGTGTTCGCGACCCGGGCCGACATGACGGGCGCGCAGGCTCCCGCCCCGATTCCGGCGATGCCGAGGGCGGCGGCGACGAACCACAGCGACCGCCCGGGTTCGGCCACGCTGAGCATGAACATGCACACCGCGACACAGAACGTTCCGAATTGGGCGAGCACTCGATCGCCGAGCTTCGGGGCCAGCGTCCCGGCGATCGGACCGGTGATGGCGAAGAGCAACGGTCTGCATGCGATCGTCAGCCCGACCTGTGCTGCCGTGAAGCCGAACGCGCTCGACTGCAACATCAGTGGGGTGAGGACGAAGCTCCCCATGTAGGCGGCGAACAGCAGCGTCAGGACGGCGGTGGGGACGACGAACCCCCGCAGCAACCAGTAGCCGGGCGGAATCAGCGGGTCGGAGACGCGCCGCTCCACCACCACGAAGGCGGACACCCCGGCAACGGCGACGAGCGCCAGCACCACGACGCGTGTGGTCACCCCGTCGATTCCGAGGAACGTGATGGCCAACAAGGCGGACCCGACCCCGGCTCCGAGCGTCACAGCGCCGGCGATGTCGAAACGAGCCTTTGCCCGAAGCGACGTCTCGGGAAGCACGAGCGCGGCGGCGATCGCCGACAACAACACGAGGGGCCCCTGGACGGCGAACACCGGTTTCCACCCGATCGCATCGATGACCGGGCCACCGATCACGATCCCGATCACGGGCGATCCAGCGCTCACGAACGACCACCAACCGAGTGCCGACGCGCGGTCGTCAGGATCGAAGAGTCGGTTGATGAACGCGAGCGCGGACGGCCCGATGGCGGCGGCCCCGATCGCGGCGAGGACGCGGAATACGACGAACGACACGCCGCTCCACGACAGAGCGATCAGCACGGTGAAGAACGCGTTGACCAGCAGACCCGAGAGGAAGATCAGCCGATGCCCGTACTGGTCGCCGAGCTTGCCGAAGCTCGGGCCGAGCACGGCTGCGGCGAGGATCGGGCCGGTGACCGCCCACACCAAGGTGGATTCGGACGAGTCGAACTCGATGACGAGGTCGGGGATCACGACCGCGATCACGGTGACGACGAGGTTCACCATGAACATCGCGCCGAGTACGAAGATCAGGGCGATGGTGGCGAACCGGGGATTCGCTTGGGCCCGGTCGGCGAACCGGCGGCGCCGGATGAGGAGGGTCCACGGGACCACCGCCATCGGCAGTGAACCGGGGAGCGACTCGGTCATGGTCGTGAGGCGCGGCGGAGACGACCGCTCCTCGAGCGGCTCACCGTTCTCCCTTCGGCTCTCCCTTCGATCAGACGAACGGTCGCCTGCGGGATGTCGGTCGGATGGGGGGAGATCCTCCGACCCGGTGTCGGGCATCTGTGTGATCAGACACCCATCAGCGGGTGATGATCAAAATCTCGTGCCCGAAACGGTACGTCTCACCGGCTGGCGGGTTCGTGACCAGGACTTCTCCGTTCGGCGACCCCTGGGTGCCGGTCACCGTGAATCCCGCTTCCGTGAGAATCGTGTCGGCGTCGACGGCGGTCTGGCCGGTCACATCGGGCACGGTGATGAAGGGCAAGCCGAGCGAGACGGTGACCGTGACGGTGCCGTCTCGGGCGATCGACTCATCGACGGTGGGGACCGAATCGATGATCAGACCCTCGGCGACGGTCATCGAATGCTCCTCGGCGACGGCCATCACGAGACCGAGCTCGGTCAGAACGACTTCGGCATCGGCCGGCGTGAGGCCGGCGAGCGATGGAACGATGCGCGGTTCAGGACCAGCGCTGACCTCGAGATCGACCACCGTGCCGGTCTCGACTTCTTCGCCGGCGACGAGTGAGGATGACACCACCGAACCGGCGGGTACCTCTTCGTCGAAGACTTCACTGTCGACCGCGCCCAGGACGAGGCCAGCGTCGGCGATAGCGGTGATCGCATCTGCTCGGAGCTCGCCGACCAGGTCGGGAACGACGCGAAGCTCTGCACCGGCCGAGACGTCGACGCGGATGGTTGCGCCATCGGACATCTCGGTGCCCGCCGGTGGCTGTTGGGCCAGCACCTCGCCGACGACGGAATCGTCAGCCCGCACTTCACGCTCGATCAACGTCCACCCGTTGTCGGTCGCGACGGCCCGCACGGACTCGATCTGGTCGCCGACGAAGTCGTCGATCAAGACGGCGACTGGTGCGGCCGTCGTCGTCGGGCCTGCGCTGTCGCCTCGGGGCACCAGCGCGATGCCGGCGATGACGAGCCCGATGAGAAAGACGAGGCCGACGACGACGAACAACACGCCTCGGCCACCGACGGGCTCGGGGGCCAGATCGGGATCGAGGTCGGCGTCGAAGAATCCGGGCCCGGTTGGATCGTCGTCTCGCTGCGCTGGTTGGAGTGAGCGCTCGAGCGAGCCCTCGTGCGAGAAGTCGTCACCAACCTGTTCGTCACCAACCTGTTCGTCACCAGCCTGATCGTCGCCAGCCTGATCGTCGCCAATCTCGTCGGACAGGTCGATCGTCGGATCGTCATCGAGCGAGAGCACGGCTTCGGTCGGGCCCGCTGACGGTTTGGTCGGCGCAGATCGTGCCGGCGTCGCGATCGGGAGCGGCTCGGGTCGCGGGAGCGACGACGCTGCCGCCGACAGTCGCTGCGCGAACGTCCTGGCGTCGGGCCGTTGATCGGGGTCGACCCGGCCGGCGTCGGTCAGCACGTCGACGAGCGGCCCGAGCTCGGGAGGGACGGGCACGTCGGTGTCCTGACGACGGACCATGGTGGCGAGCGGCGTCGACTCGACGAGTGGCACCTCGCCGGTGACCGCCTCGATGAGGGTCAGTGCGAGCGAGTAGATGTCGCTGCGACCGTCGACCGCATCACCCTTCGCCTGTTCGGGCGCGGCGTAGCGAGCCGTGCCGATGAGCGCCCCCTCGGGTTCGGTCCACGCCGCTTCGGCCACGGCACGAGCGATGCCGAAGTCGGCGATGCGGAGCCGCCCGTCAGCGCCGAACAGCACGTTGGCCGGCTTGATGTCGCGGTGCACGAAGCCGTGCTGGTGTGCGTGATCGAGACCTTCGGCGGCGTGCAAGCCGATCATCAGGGCTTGCGAGAGGGAGAGCCGATGGCCGGCTTCGAGCATCGAACGGAGGCTGCCTCCAGGCAGGTACTCGGTGACGAGGTACGCCTCGGCCTCGTCGCCCCAATCGAACACGGCCAACAAATGCGGGTGGTTGAGCTGGGCGGCGGCTCGCGCCTCGGCTCGGAACCGGCGCAGGAACCGCGGGTCGTTGGCCAGGGTCGGCAAGGCCATCTTGACGGCCACCTGTCGGCCGAGGCGAAGGTCTTCCGCCAGATACACCGCCGCCGACGATCCGTGGCCGACGGACGCTCCGAGTGCATACCGCTCATCGAGCGTGCGGTCTGCAGACCTCGATGCGTCGGGCAGTGTTGGCACACCCGAATGCTAGTGAGCCGCTGCCCCGACTGCGGGGAGGGAGGCCCTGCGCACGTAGACGGGCAGGGCGACAGCGAGGAGAAAGGTGGGCCACCGGTAAGGGCGGCGGCAATTACCGGTGACCCGAAAGACAATTCAAGCGCAAACCGGGAGCGAACACCTCGTCTATCGCGACCCATCGCGTTGGGTAACCACCTTCGCCGTCGTGGTCATTCTGGCTCAGCCCAAACCGTGACCCCCCACGTTCGGGGACCCGTCGCGTCACATGCCATTCAGACTGAGGGCGGGCCGGAAACTGACACCGGCACCCGTCGGCGCTCAGGCGTCGCGGATCGTGACGAGGCGCTGGCGAACGCCGAACACGACGGCCTCGAGCTGCGAGCGTGCGCCCAGCTTGGCGAGCACCGCACGAATGTGATTGCGAACCGTGTGAACGGACAAGAAGAGCGTCGCAGCGATCTCGTCGGCGTTGTTCGCATCAGCGAGGAGTTGCAGGATCTCGCTCTCGCGTGCAGTCAGGGGGTCCTCGGGTGCCTTGCCGTCGCCCATGGCCGTGACCGCCACCAGGAGGTTGGCAGGAAAGACGGCAGCGCCTCGACTCACCGACCGCACGGCGTCGAGGAGCTCGTCGATGCCCCGGCCCTTGCTCACGAAGCCAGCACATCCGGTCGACAACGCCGACTCCACGGCGGTGCGATCGTCGACCCCGGTGATCATCAGCACCGCTGGCTGCGGGTCGACGCCTTGCGCCTCGGAGGCGACGTCTCCCCCGTTGCCGTCGGGAAGGTGAAAATCGGTCACGACGATGTCAGGCCGAAGCGTCCGAACCAGTTCGACCCCGCGGGTGGCGTTCTCGGCGATGCCGACCACCTCGAGATCCTCTTCTCCGTTCATGACCGCGGCGAAACCGGCGGAGACCATCTCGTGGTCCTCGACCAACACGATCCGGAGTGTCTGATTCACCCCGACTACCGTAGAGCAGGCAATCCGAATCATCGAGGGGTGCGTGAAGATCACACGATCAGCTGGTTGGGCTGCGGTCACGATGGCGGTCGTCGTGGCGTCGAGCCTGGCCGTCAAGTTCGCCCTCAGCGACGCAGACGCCTCGCCGATCTGGCCGCCGATCGGCGTGTCGATCGGCCTCGTCCTCCTCGCGCCGAAGCGGATCCGTCCCATCGTGATCGCGGCGGCCGTCATCGCCGAGGTGCTGACCGATCTCGATGGGCTCTCGAGCGCCAGCATCCCGTTCCTTCTCGCCGACCTCTCGATCCTGATCACGATGCCGCTGCTCGTCGATCGGATTCTCGGCCCCGCCCGGCGCCTCGAACGCACGGTGTCCGCGCTGGCCTTCTTCGCCGCCGCGCTCGCCACGTCGATTCTCGCCGGAGCAATCGCGGCGTTCGGTGTCGATTCCGGCCGGATCGAGTTTCTCATCACTTTTGCGGTCGGCGACGCGCTCGGCATCTTGGCGATCACTCCGCTGTTCTTCCTCCGACGATCCGATTGGATAGCCGACTCCGCACGGTTCCGCACGCGCGAACTCGGTGCGACGCTCACCGGGCTCGCCGTCCTGACGGTGATCGCGTTCTCGACGACGTGGCCGATCGCCTACTTGATCGTCCCGGTCACGATGTGGCTCGCCATCCGGTTCGGACCGCTCGCCGCGGCGCCGGCGAGCGCTGCCGTCGTCCTGTACGCCTCGCTCCTCACCGTCATGGGATCCGGACCGTTTTCCGAACTCGCCGACGAGGCCGAGTCACTCGCTCAGGCTCAGTTCTTCTCGGCTTCCATCCTGTTGTCGACCCATCTCGCCGCGACCCACGCTCGGCGCGCCGACAACGAACGCCTCCGCCTGCGTGCGGTGCTCGAGGCAACACCCGACCTCGTGACCATCGTCGACGCCGAACACGGCGTCATCGAAGCCTGGCACCCTCCCCACGAGCCGGAGCTGGATGCGGAGCGGGTGTTGCAGCACAGCCAGAGCGACGAGGACGGAGAATCCGAGGTCGTCGTCGTCTCCGGACGCAACGGCGAGGACGACCGCTTCTTCGAGATCCGAGCCGGCGAGGTGCGGTCGGGGCGATGCGTGAAGGTCGCCCGCGACGTCACGGCGCAACGTCGGTTCAGCCTCGACCTGCAGCAGTCCGAACGTCGCTGGCGAACGATGGCCGATGCTGCGTTCGAGGGAATGGTCGAGATCGACGAAGCCGGGATGGTCGTGTTCGCGAGCGACCGCTTCGCTGAGATTCGCGGCCTGCCCGCCAGCGATGTGGAGGGGCGGTACTTCGGCGAGATCGTCGACGCCGACGACTGGGAGCGGTCCAAGCTGCTCCGTGATCAGATCCGGGACGGCGTCCCGGTCCAGATGGAGATGGCGGTGTCGTTCGGCGACGGCCC
>CALLIQ010000156.1 GCA_938008925.1 uncultured Acidimicrobiales bacterium | reverse complement strand
GCACGAGGGCGCCAGCCCCGGTCGCGAGCCACGCCTTCATCGGAAGGACGGCACTGAAGCCCAGGCTCGTGATGCCCTGGCCGGTCGGCGTGTGGATGCGACCGTAGGCACCGAGCGAGATCGAGACGAGGCCGCCGATGGAGGCGGCGACCACCAACGGCCCGACGCCCGGGAGGGGGCGGACGTCGAGCGAGCTGGCTGGGCTGGCGGCGGCTGATGTCGTGTGCGAAGTGTGGGTGTTCATGGCGTTTGAGCCTTTGGCGTCGGTGAGCGTTCGAAGGCCCTGTACGCCGACCCGACTCAGACGGTTCGCGGTTTCTTCAAGAAATCTGGTTGCCCGAGAAATCTCGGGTCGCCTGATGTGTGCAACGATGTGCCCGATGGAGGACGTGGTCGCCGGCTTTCGGGCCGGCAACGAAGACGCCGTGCGCGAGGTGTACCGACGCCACGGCGGCGCGGTGACCACCGTTGCCCGCTCCATGGTCGGCCAGCCCGAGCTGGTCGAGGAGGTCGTGCAGCAGACCTTCTTGAAGGCATGGAAGGCGGCGTCGAGCTTCGATGAGAACCGCGAGCTCGCCCCCTGGCTCTACTCGATCGCCCGCCGGACCGCGATCGATGTGCTCCGCCGCGAACGACGACCCACCGCAGGTGATCACGAGCCAGAAACCGACGTGGCCGTCACTCCCCTGTCGTTCGAACGAACCTATGAGGCGTTCGAAGTACGCCAAGCGATCGACGATCTTCCGATCGAAGAACGAGCGGTCGTCGAGCTCTCCCACCGCATCGGTCTCACCCATCCAGAGATCGCGGAGAAACTCGGCGTACCCGTCGGAACGGTCAAATCTCGCTCCGCCAGGGCACATCGACGGCTTGCCGCAGCCCTCGGCCATCTCGCACCATCAAGTGAGCGCGAACCGAATCCCGAATCCACACGTAGTGATGGGCAAGGACTCTGAGTGCAATGACCAACCCCCTCCAACAACCTGACGATGACGGCAGCGGTCTCGACGACGCGCTCGCCGCCATGCTCAGCGAGCCGATGGTCTGGGAAGAGACGAATCCGGCGACCGAGGACGCAATCGTCGCCGCGATTCTGGCCGAAGCCGCTTCGGCGGAACAGGCCGACGTCGTCCCGGAGGAGCGGCCAGTCGCACCCAAGGCGACCGGCACTGCGCCCGCACAAGCCAGCGGCGAAGCGAACGGCCACAAGAGCACGGTCGTTTCGCTCGCCGATCGGCGACGTTCCTTCATCGCTCCCTTCGTCGCCGGCGTGGCCGCTGCCGCGCTGATCGTCGCTGGCCTCGGTGGGTTCACGAACATCTCGATCCCGGGCTTTGGCGAAGACAGCATCGAACTGGCGCTCGCCGGCACCGACCTCGCCCCGGACGCGTCGGCCAGCGCCGAGATCAGCGAAACCCCTCAGGGCACGAGGATCCTGCTCGATGTCTCCGGCCTGCCTCCCGCCGAACCGGGCACCTACTACGAAGCGTGGCTTCGCACCGGACCAGACGAAGGCGTGAGCGCCGGAACGTTCCACCTGCGGGGAGGCGACGGGGAGATCGAGATGTGGGCCGGCGTCACCGTCGACGACTACCCCCTCGTCACGGTCACGATCCAGCCAGAAGGGCTTCCGGAATCATCCGGCACGGTCGTGCTGAAGGGCACGGTCGAGCCAAGCGAGTAGACGCGGGCTCGCGCGTCAGCTGCGAGCTGCCTCGACCGAGCGGAACAGCCGCACGAAGTTGCCACCGAGAACGGCATCCACCTCGGCGTCGTCGAGCCCTCGCTCGCCGAGCTGAGCAGCGAGTTCGGGGAACTGCGAATACGACGTGAGAACCGGCCGGTAGTTCGCATCCATGTCGGTGCCGATGGCGACGTGATCGACGCCCACGAGATCGATGAGACGACAGATCTCGCCCGAGTAGTCGGCCAGCGTCTCGCATGCGACCCCCGACGGCCAGGCCCCGATGATCCCGCCGCCGTCAGCGACCGCCGCTGCATGGTCGTCGCTCAACAGTCGAGGGTGATCGGCACGTGGCGATGCGAGATGGCTGTGCGAGACCATGATCGGTGCCGTCGAGGCCTCGAGCGCCCCGACGGTCGTGGCGAACGTGGCGTGGGCGAGGTCGGCGATCATCCCGATGCGGTTCATCTCGGCGAGGATCTCGAGTCCGCTCGCCGTGAGTCCGCCGTGCACCGCGTCTTCGGTCTGGATGTCGCCGAGCTCGTTCACGCGGTAGTGCACGAGCGTGATGGCCCTGACGCCCATCTCGTAGGCCTCGGCCAGGCCGTTGGCGTCACCCTCGAGGAAGTCCGCGCCCTCACACCCGAGAAAGACGCCCGTCTGCCCATCGACAACCGCCGCCTCGATGTCGTCCGCCGCCCGGACGGGAGCGACCGCATCGTGCTCGAGAACGGCCGAGATCGCGTCGAGCTGCCGCCGATGATCGGCGACCACCTCCCCCGGCTCGAAGTCGCGCAGCGCCGTGGGGCCTGCCGCTTTCACGCCGAGCACGGCCAGATCGGCGACGGTCGAGACGTTCACCGCTGCGACCTCTCCCGCCGCAGCGGAGGTGACTTGTGCGTCCTGGCGCTCTGGGCCGAACATCGCGACGTTGCGGTCGGTGCTGGGCAGACCACTGATGAAGCCGCAACCCGGGTGTGAGTGAACGTCGACCCAAGGGCCATGGGCGTGCGTGGAAGCGGTCATGGCGAGAGACAGTACTGTCGGTCTTCGCGACGGTCGGCTTTCGAGACCGTCGGACTGCACGCGACCTGAGGACGATGCCGCCATGACGACACCCACCGCTCTCCAGTTGGTCGACGCGCTCTTCAGCCGCCTGGAGGACCGAGATCTCCCCGGCGCGTTCGAGCTCGTCGCCGACGATGCGGTGCTCGTCGATCCTCACTACCCGCAGATGGAGATGTCCGGACGCGACGCGATCGAGCGCGGGCTCGATTGGGGTCTCGCATCGATGGAGCAGTTCGGCTTCACGATCGTGCACGCTCTCGAGTCCGACGATGGTGGTCGA
>CALLIQ010000155.1 GCA_938008925.1 uncultured Acidimicrobiales bacterium | reverse complement strand
GATGTACGAGGTCACCGGTGGCTTCGGTGCCGTCATCGGCTTCGCCAACGACTGGGCCAACATCGAGAACCAGCGCCGGTCGTGGGATCTGGTGGCTCGCTACGTCGTTCCCGAGATCAACGGACTGCTCGACCCGCTCCGCTCATCGCAGCGATACGTCATCGAGAACCGAGAGTCCTTCGATCGCGCCGGCCAAGCGGTGCTGTCCAAGATCATGGAGAACGAGAAGGCCGCTGAGGCACTCAAAGAAGGCGCTGGCCGGGCACCGATCTCGTCGCCCAATGCGCCTGACCTGAGCGCACACGCCGACGCTTAGCAGGACGGCGATCGATCTGGCAGGCTCGGCGGATGCCGTTGTTGCCCGAAGTCGCCGAAATGCTCGACAACCTCGCCCGAATCGACGCGCCCCCACTCAGCGCCAGCTCGCCCGAGGCCGCGAGAGCGGCGTACGACGCGGCGCCGAAACCGACCGGCGACGACATGGCCGAGGTCACCGATTCGACCGTCGCCGGCCCGGCCGGCCCGATTTCGATCCGGATCTATCGCCCCACCGCTGGCGACGAACCGTTGCCGATCGTTGCCTTCTTCCACGGTGGCGGTTGGGTCTTGTCGAACATCGAGGGACATGACAGCCTCGCCCGTCGACTGGCCGCCCAGAGTGGGGCGATCGTGGTCTCGGTCGAGTACCGCTTGGCGCCAGAGCATCCGTTCCCTGCGCCTCACGACGATTGTTGGGCCGTGACCCGGTGGCTCGCCGATCACGGTGCTGAACTCGGCGGCGATCCGGCCCGACTCGGGGTCGCCGGTGACTCCGCCGGTGGGAACCTCGCCGCCGGCGTTGCCCTGCGAGCTCGAGACGAAGGGCTCGCGCTGACTCACCAGCTCCTCGTCTATCCGTGCATCGACACCGATTGGTCTCGGCCATCGATGGTCGACAACGCCGAGGGCTACTTCCTCCGCACCAAGGACATGGTCTGGTTCTGGGACCAGTTCGTACCGGTCGAGCATCGCGAGAACCCCTACGCCGTTCCGATGCGAGCATCCGACACGAGCGATCTCGCCCCGGCACTCATCCAGACCGCCGAGTTCGACCCGCTGCGTGACGAAGGCGAAGCCTGGGGTGAACGATTGGCTGCGGCCGGCGTCGATGTGACGATCACTCGCTACGACGGCGTGATCCACGGCTTCGTCTCGCGCTGGGACCAGATTCCGTCCGCCGTCTCGGCGCACGAGGAAGCCGGTCTCGCGATGCGCGCCGCCTACCGCACCGACGGAGCGGACGCCTGATGGCGTCGGCGTCGAGACTGGATGAGGTCGGTGAGCGCGACGGCTGGCGGTGCTGGCTGTGCGACGAACCGGTCGATGCCGATCGTTCCGTCAACGACGATCGAGGACCGAGCGTCGATGGGCGAACGACCGCCAAGAAGGCGAAGAAGTCCAAGAAGAAGGGTTCGGCCGAGCGGGTCGATCGCCTCGCTCACCGGGCTTGTAACACCGGCAAGGGAAATGTCGACGCCGTGGTGGCCTGGCCGGACCATCTCTTCGTTGCCGATCCTGCGGTGATCATCCCGACGGTCGATCGGATGATGCTGAAGGGCGGCAAGGAGATCTTCGGCCGCTGTCCAAGCGAGGCGGACGCGACCGATGTCGCCGAATGGCTCGTCGACCGGATCTCGCGTCTCGAACCCGGTCTCGAGCTCTCCTCTCGCGTGCAAGAAGGTGGCGGACAGTTCCTGGTGGTTCTGGAATCGAGCTGAGCCATGCGTCTGCTCAGGCCAACACGTCGCGGCGACTCTCGTCGCGCCGCACGACCATTCCGGTGAAGCTCAATGCGGCGAGGACGCCGCCGAGCACGCCGAGCAGGATCCAGGCCGGGGCGACACCGCCACCCTGGCTGTCGACACCTGCCGAGTAGAACAGAACGCCGAGGATCGACGAGACGATCAGGGTCGCAATGAGCCCGCGCCGGTACTTGCCCGTCCGGGAGAAGATCGCTCCGGCGATCGCCCCGAATGGCAGGGTGAAGGCCGCTCCGATGATGGCGCCGAAGAGGAAGATGCCGCCGCCGACGTCGTTGTACTCCGGGTTGTCCCCTTGCACGGCCCAGATCCACGCTCCGGTGCCGAGAGCGAAGGCCCCACCGATCGCGAACGCAAGACCACCGAGCAGCGCATTCACGAGCGTTCGAACCAACGCCTGTTCTTCTTGCTTCACCGATTGGATCCTCCGAGTGGTTGCCGAGCGGTCGGCGACCTAGCGTCGCATCATGCGCTCATCATCGCCATCACCCGTCGCCGTTTTCGGGGCCTCCAACACGGTCGCCAAGCTGCAGGCCGACGTCGCCGACGCTGCTGCGCTCGGCTTCACGCAGTACTGGACCCCCCAGATCTTCGATCTCGACGTGCTGACGGCCATCGCCGTGATCAGCCAGCAGGTGCCCGACATTCGTCTGGGCACCGCCGTGGTCCCGACCTATCCCCGCCATCCCATGGCGCTGGCGCAGCAGGCGCTCACGGTGAGTCAGGTGAGCGGTGGTCGACTCGACCTCGGCATCGGCCTTTCTCACAAGCCCGTCGTCGAGGGGATGTGGGGTCTGCCCTTCGATCGCCCCGTCAAGCACATGAGCGACTACCTGAAGATCCTTCAGCCCCTCCTCGCCGACGGCCGTGTCTCACACGGCGGTGAGATGGTCACCGGGCGCGGCGAGATCGGTGTGCGAGCCGAAGCGCCGCCCGTGTTCGTCGCCGCCCTCGGGGAACAGATGCTGAAGCTGGCCGGCAAGCTCGCCGACGGAACCGTCACCTGGATGACCGGACCGGCGACGATCGGTGAGCTCACCGCCCCGACGATCAACGCCGCTGCGGAAGCTGCCGGCCGTCCCGCACCGCAGGTGATCGCCGCCGTGCCCGTCTGCTGCACCGACGACGTCGACGCCGCCCGGGCCAAGGCCGCCGAGGAATACGTGATCTACGGCCAGCTTCCCTCGTATCGAGCCATGCTCGATCGGGAGGGAATGGGCGGGCCCGAAGACCTCGCATTGATCGGCAGCGCCGACCACATCGCCGAGGGCATGCAGCGCTTCCTGGACGCTGGCGCCACGACGATCGTGGCGAACACATTCGGCACCCCGGACGAGCAAGCTGGCGCCCGAGCAGCCGCAGCCACGCTCCTCTCCTAGCCGCGCTCCTCCCCTAGGCAGGCCGGCCTCTCCCCTAGGCGGGCCGGACGGCTCTCCTCTATGCAGGCCGGACGGCCTCGGCAGGATCGAGACGGGCGGCCCGGATCGCCGGATAGAGGCCGGCGAGCGCACCGATCACGAGGGCGGCGAGCACACCGAGGCCGAGACCCTCGATGGGCACATCGATCGTCCAGTCCTGTCGGCTCGCGTAGCCGATCGTCACCAGCGACCCGAGGCCGACTCCGACCGCTCCACCGATGGTGGCGAGTGCCGCGCTCTCGACGACGAACTGTGCGGCGATGTGGCGTCGAGTCGCCCCGATGGCCCGCCTCACACCGATCTCATTGCGGCGTTCGAGCACCGAGATCACCATGACGTTGGCGATCCCGACGCCGCCGACGACCAGGGCAACCGCGCCGAGGCCGAGCAGGAGGTTGGTCAGGTTCTTGTCGACCTCCGCTTTCGCCGATAGAGACTCGCTGGGCCGCGTCACGCTGACCGAGCTGGGCGAGCTCGGATCGACCGTTCGGCCGAGGATCTCTCGAAGCCCTTCCACGTGGTCGGGATCAGCTCGCAGATAGACCGTTGACGGCGCTCGCTCCAATTCGAAGAGGTCGACGGCGACGTCGTAGCCGACGAGCGCCATCCGGTCCACGTCGGGATAGAGCGTGAGGGGGTCCATCACGCCGACCACGGCGAATCGGTGCTCGTCGATGAGCACGGTCGGCCGGTTGGCGAGCGAACCAATCCCGAACTGAGCCGCCGCCTCGCTCCCGAGGACGACGACGGGAAGAGGGTCGTCGCCGTCCTCCAGGAAACGGCCCGTGGCCATCGTCCCGGCCAACGTCTCGAGGAGCTGCGGTTCTGCTGCGCTGACCGATGTGCCGCCGTTGCGGCCGGCCGGCATGACGTCGGATCGAACGATGTCGACAGTCGTTCTGGACAGCGACGCAGCGCTCTCGGTTGCCGGAACACGGCGGATGCGGTCCGATGCGTTGTCCGGCAGTTTGGCCTCGTCGCCAAACAGACTGGTGCCGGCCTCGACGGCCAAGAGGTTCGTGCCCAGTCGGTCGAGTTCGGCCAACACGTCGGCTCGACTCGACGAGGAGATACCCATCACCGACACCATCGAGGCGATGCCGATGGCGATGCCGCCCGCTGTCAGGATCGTCCTGCCGACTCGTGTCGTGAGGCCGAGGAGTCCGGTCGTCAAGAGATCGCCGAAGCGAAGTCGTGAGCGCCGATGTTCGCTGCGCCTCCTCATGCCGACACCGTCGATCGCTCGGTTCGGCTGTCGCTGTCGATCCGGCCGTCGAGCACGCGAATGCGCCTCGGCAACCGCTCTGCCAGCTCGTTGTCATGGGTGATGACCACGATCGTTGACCCGTCGTCGTGGAGTGCGAGCATCAGCTCGACGATCTCGTCGCTCGTGGTCGAGTCGAGGTTGCCCGTCGGTTCGTCGGCGAGCACGATCGCTGGATCACCCACCAGGGCTCGGGCGATCGCGACGCGTTGTCGTTCGCCGCCAGAGAGCTCTCCTGGTCGATGATCGGCACGATGTCCGAGACCGACCCGTTCGAGGGCCGCGATCGAACGCTTCGTTCTCGTTCGAGGGCTGATGCCTCGATAGAGCAACCCGGTCGCGACGTTGTCGGTGGCCGAGAGTCCGCTGAGCAGATGGAACTGTTGGAAGACGAACCCGATTCGGCTCGCCCGTAGACCGGCGAGGCGAGCGTCGGACATCGTCCGGGTGCTCGCCCCCTCGATCAAGACGTCGCCGGAGCTCGGCCGATCGAGTGTGCCGATCACGTTCATGAGGGTGGACTTTCCGGATCCCGATGGGCCGACGATGGCGGTCAGTTCGCCTTCGCCGATCCGCAGGTTGACGTCGTCGAGGGCGCGGACCGGCCGATTGCCGGAGCCGTACTCCTTCACGACCGAGTCGAGCTCGAGGACGGGCGTGTTCATGGAACGACCACCCGGTCACCGGCTTCCAGATCGCCTGTCACGGCGACCCGCGTGTCGTCGAAATCGATGACCTCGACACCCCGCAGCACATTGCCGCCGTCGGTGACGAGCTCCACCGCATAGCCGCCTTCGGCGAGCGCGATCAACGCATCGACGGGGACGGTCAGCGCATCGTCGGCGAGCACCTTCTCGACCCGGATCTTGACGGGTTGAGACTCGCTGATCGGGTCATCGACCACGTAGGTGACGGTGTAGCCGAAGCGCCCGTTCTCATCGGCCGGTGTCGCCTTCGTGTCGTCGAGAGTCGCGCTGAGTTCGCTGCCGTCGGCGAGGACGATCGTGACGGTCGGGGCGTTCTGGAACGTGGTGAGCTGACGCGATGACGCCTGAACCGTCACCTCGGCGGTCGCTTCGGTCACGGTGAGGATCGGGCCCTCGCTGGCTCGGTCACCGACGAAGGCCGTGTCCGCCACTCGGAGCGGCGTGGTGCCGAACCGAAGCTCTGACGGGCTCAACACTCCGTCAGACGTCATGCCGAAGTCGGTCTGCATGTCCTTGACCGCTCGCCGCGTCGTCGCGTTGAACGACGTGTCGGCCTGCCAGCCGTCCGGGCCATAGCCGGCGTTGATCAACCAACCCTCGAGCTGCTCGATGTCGTCGCCCTTCGTGGCGCCCCAGAACAGCTCTCGATACATCGGAATCGATCCCTCGAGATAGGGAACCGGTTGCTGGTTGATCTCCCAGATGATGTCGCCTGGAACGATGACCTGGTCGTCGACCGGCAGCCACGTGATCGTGCCGTCAGAACCAGACTGGAGCGATCGGGTCTCCCCGAAGCCGAGGTCTGCATTGAATTCGTCGGACGACTGGAGGGTCTCGCGGCGAACTTCGCCTGTCCGGGTCGACGTGGCGTCACCCGTTTCGGTCGTGCCGCCATCGCTCGCGCCGTCGTCAGCCGGGGCCGACTGTGCCTCGGCGGTTTGGTCGTCGAAGGGTTCGATGGTGAGAAGGGTCGCTGCCCCCAACCCGACGCCGAGGGCGATCCAGAGGTGTCGTGGCCGCATCACTCCTCACCCTCCGGTGCGATGAGGTTGCCGTCGTCGTCGAT
>CALLIQ010000154.1 GCA_938008925.1 uncultured Acidimicrobiales bacterium | reverse complement strand
TCGAAGACCTGCGGCGGTGGTGCCGTTCGGCGTCGTGACGTCTCCCCGTAGCTCGCTGGGCGAACGCGTGCCCTCCGCCAGCATGGCGGCAGCGCCGGCCATGGTCTGGAAGGCGAGCTGCGTCGCGGCGTCGCGGGTCAGTCCGGCGGCGACGCCGCCGTCGACCATCGCCTCGGCGATCATGAAGTAGTAAGCGGGGCCCGAGCCCGACAGGCCGGTGACGGCGTCGAGCTGAGTCTCGGTGACCGGCACGACGATTCCGACCGCCTCGAGCATCGACGACGCCCACGCGACGTCGGCGTCTGACGCTGCGGCCCCAGGGGCGACGCCCGAGGCGCCGAGCCCAACGAGTGAGGGCGTGTTCGGCATGACGCGGAGTACCGGCGTGCCATCGGGGACGACCGCTTCGATCGCAGCGGTCGTGATGCCGGCCGCGATCGAGACCAGGCGGGTCGGCACCTCGAGCGACGCAGCGACATCGACGACGAGGTGCGGCTTCACCGCGAGGACGGTGTCGGTACGGGCGACCGCCCGATCGGTGATGCTCGCACCCGGGATCAGCTCCTCGAGCTCGGCTCGCCGGGCCCCACCGACCTCGACGATCGTGAGCGCATCGGCCGCGATCCAACCGGATCGAACCATGCCGGCGCCGAGCGCCTCGCCCATCTTCCCGCCGCCGACGATCTGCAGTGGAGTCACGCACGACACCGTAACGCTGATGTCTGGAACGTCCATGTCTGAGCGACAGCGAGGGACCGACGCCTCGATCGAAGCTTCCCCAACCCTCTCACGAGCCCGCCGGGCCCCTCGCCTTGCATGCACATTAACGTAATTAGACGTAAATGCAAGTGTTCACGAGAACTTCGAGGCAAACCCGATGCGGATCGCGGGCTGAAAGAACTGCTCGACCCACGCATAGATCGACCCGAGCACCCGGTCGAGCTCATCGTCGTCGCCAGCGATCCAATCGTCGACCGCACGGTTGTCGACTTGTCCTTGCAGGAAGATGGCGTCTTCCTCGCCGATGGCAAAGCTGGCGCCGTAGAGGCCGAGGTTGCGTCGGAGGAGATGGGCGAAGAGTTCCCCGTGGTTCTCTTCTGGGGCGGGCATCACGTAGGTCTCGTACGCGAGCGTTCGTTGCCGAAGGTGGAACCGAATCGTGAATACGTCCTTGGCCTCACCCAGCACACGGACGAACCACTGGCCGGGTGCTGCGGGGTCGCGATCCACACCATCGACGACCGGGTTGGTCGTTCGCTGAAGCTCGAACCATGCGGACAGCGCCGTGTCGAGCGCCGCCAGTTCGTCTCTGCTGCGGGGATTCGTGCTGCGGGGATTCGTGCTGCCTGGATTCGTGCTGCGTGGGTTCGTCATAGTCGGTCTGGCATATTCGGTCCGGCCCGGCGTGGCTCAGAACTCCGACGCGACCCGAGCCCGAGGCGCTTCGCACGGCACCGGGGTTTCGTTGGCGAGATCGGTGTAGAGGCGACGCAGGCGATGGGCCGACGTGCTCCACGTGTAGGTGCGAGCGCGGGCCGCGCTCGACACAGCGAGGCGACGAGCGAGGACCGGATCGCCGAGAATCGTGTCGACCCAAGCCGCGTACTCGTCGGGATCGCGGCTCTCGACCAGGTACCCGGTGTGACCGTGCTCGACGAGGGTGAGAAGTCCACCGACCGCCGATGCGACCACCGGCACCCCACATGCGGCCGCTTCGAGGGCGACGAGCCCGAACGACTCGGAGCGACTCGGCACGAGGCAGACGTCGGCGGCTCGATAGAACGTCGACAACAGGTGGTGCGGTTGAGGCGGGATGAACCGAACCCGGTCGCGCAGCCCCCGGTCGCTGATCAGCGATCGCACCCGGTCGACCTCACTGGAACCACCAGCACCGCTCGCTCCCCCGACGATCCACAGCCGGGCGTCGGTTCGCTCGAGCTTGGCCAGGGCCTCCACGGCGACGTCGACGCCCTTGAGCGGCTGGATCCGGCCGACGAACAACAACAGCGGCCGGTCGTCGGTGTCGAGGGCCCAACGGGCGCCAGCCTGATTGCCGGGTGAGAAGAAGGCGTGATCGACCCCCGGTGGAACGATCTCGATCCGGTCCGGATCGGCGTCATAGAACTGAGCGAGTTGCTCCGCCTCCGGCGTGCAGTTCGCCAACACCGCATCGGCACAGGCCATGACCTCGGCCTCGGCTCTGGCTCGACGCTCGGGTTCGGGGTCGCCGCTGATCGCCTTGACCCGAGCGAGCGTGTGGAACGTGGTGACGAGTGGCAGCCCGAGCCGTCGCTTCAGGATCTGCCCCGCAACGCCCGACAGCCAGTAGTTGGCGTGGATCACATCCGCGTCGAACTCGGCGAGATCGGCGGCCACTGCGTCGGCGAACACCGACACCAGCGGCTCGAGCTCTTCCTTCGACGCGTCGAACGCGCCGGCGGTGACGTGCACCACCTCGAAGCCGGGCTCGACCTCGACGAGATCGGGCAGGTCGGCGCGCCAGCGACGCACGTAGACCCGGCACCGAACGCCGGTCTGGGCCAGCGCCGAGACGAGCTCGCGCACATAGACGTTCATGCCGCCACCGTCGCCGGTCCCCGGCTGAGCGAGGGGTGAGGTGTGCAGCGACAGGACCGCGACGCGCTTGACGTCGTCGACGAGATCGATTCGGGCGCTCACGAGAGGGAGCTCACAGGACGGCACTCACGAGATGGTGCAACGTCACGACGACTCGAGATCTTCCCGGTCGCTGGACGAGCCAACGGGGAGGAAGCTTCGGTACACGCTCAACAGC
>CALLIQ010000153.1 GCA_938008925.1 uncultured Acidimicrobiales bacterium | reverse complement strand
GCCCAGCCGGTGGCTCGCACGTCGGAACTGTTCTCGACGTAGCCGACGGTGATGTCGCGCCAGGCGGCTGCGAGGTCGAAGTCGTCTGGGCGAACGGCTCGCTCACCGGTCGGCTCGACCGAGTCGACCCGGTCGAGGCGGAACGTGCGCCCACCTGCCTCGGTGTGCGACACGAGATACCAGACCCCGGCCTTGGTGACGAGGCCGAGAGGGTGGACGACCCGCACGGACAGGCCCTTCTTCGGCGTGCGGTACCCGAGTCGAATCTGTTGGCGTTGGATCACGGCGTTCTGGAGTTCGTCGAGAAACGGCGGGGTCTGGTCGTCGACGAGCGGCGCCGGCGCGGCGTGCCCCCACGTGGTCGGGTCGATCACGACCGCTGACGCCGCGGTCTGAGCCTCCTCGCGGAAGGTCTGTGGGAGGGCCTGAGTCAGTTTGGCGAGCGCGGCTCGGAGCTCTGGGCTCGTGCCGGTCGAGCTCGCGGCCTGCCCAGCGGCAACGAACAGGGCACGAGCCTCGGGCGCCTGAAGCCCGGTGAGATCGGTCGTCGCCCCGCCGATGAGCGACCAGCCGCCGTTGCGGCCCGGTTGGGAGTAGACGGGCACGCCGGCCATCGAGAGCGCCTCGAGGTCGCGGCGGGCGGTTCGGGTGGAGATCTCGAGCTCGGCGGCGACCTCGGCCGCAGTGACGCGTGGTTTCGATTGCAGGAGCAACACGATGGCGACGAGACGGTCAGCACGCATGATTCGTAGTTTCTCAGACAAAGTGGACAAAGGGTGGCCACTTTTGCGTTGCATGGTGCCGACATGAACGAAACGCAGAACCCCAAGACCAACACCACCCTTCTCGCCGTCTCCGACGTCGACGTCTCCTCCCTCCCCGACGGCGATCCTCGAGCCTCCTTCGCCAAGGCGGTTGCACACGCTCGAGTCGTGCTCGGGCAGCTCGACGACACGAACGCCACACGACCGAGCCCATGCCCCGAGTGGGCGGCCGGCGAACTCGGCGCTCACCTCGTCGCCGTGCTCGACCGAATCGAAGTGGTCGGCCAGATGGGCGACGTGAACGCAATGCCCACCTTGGCCGACGGCTCGCCCTCTGAGTTCGCATCGCTGTTCGCCGCATCGGCTGAGCGTGTCCACGGGGTGTGGTCCGACGATGCGCTGCTCGCCGCCATCGTGACCGTGCCGTGGGGTCAGATCCCGGGGGCGATCGCGATGGCGGTCTACACCGCCGAGGTGATGACCCACACCTGGGACCTCGCCACCGCCCTCGGCGTCGCCGTCGACTGGGACGAGGACGTGGCGGCCGCTGCGCTGGCAACGGTGCAGTTCGGTCTTCCCGCCAGCGCTCGTGGCGACGACGTTCCCTTCGGTGCCGTCGTCCCGACCGCCGACGACGCTCCGTCGATCGTCAAGCTCGCTGCATGGATGGGCCGGGCGGTCTGACTCCTCCGCCTGCGTTCTAGGGTGCGGCGATGGGGAACAGTTACGAAGTGGGCGCGAGCTTCGCCGACGTCGATGGCGTCCGTCTTCACTACGCACGGACGGGCGACCCGACGGGGCCGACGTTGGCGCTCGTCAACATGGCGAGCCACAACCTCACCTGTTGGGAGCCGTTGTTGGCCGAACTCGAGGCTGACTTCGACGTCGTGCGGTTCGACATCCGTGGCACCGGCAGGAGCGGGTGGGGAAACGACAGCGACTTCACCTTCGCTCGCTACGCCGATGACTTGGCCGGGCTGCTCGATCACCTGCACGTCGAGCGGGCCGTGGTCGTCGGCGTTGCCTACGGAGCCCGAACGGCCGCCCGGTTCGCGATCGATCATGCCGACAAGCTCGCCGGACTCGGTCTGTTCGACGTGGCGCTCACCCCGCCCGTCGAACAGACCGGCCAGCGCGAGCTGGCCGAACAGGCTCGTGCACTGCTGGCGGAGGCGGGCGAGCCGGAGGTGGAGCTCCAGAAGTACTGGCGCTTCTACGAAAACCGGGACGCTGCGCTCGCAGCCCACACGGCTCACGAGCGCGAACCCGACACGACCGACATGCTCGGTCACGTGACGGTCCCGGCGATGGTCGCGTGTGGCCGCCAGGACATGAACCTCGAGCAGGCGGAGCGCATCGCAGCGGCGATTCCGGGAAGCCGGTTCGAGGTGATGGAGATGACCGGTCACGCCTCGCCGTTCTTCCGACCGGCGCTCGTCGCATCGCTCATCGGCGAACTCGTCAGAGCGACTCGATGAACGCGACGAGTTGACGGCGTTGCTCGGGCGTCGCCTTGCGGAACGCATCGGCTGCCGAGGCGGCCTCGCCTCCGTGCCATAGGATCGCTTCCTCGATTGATCGAGCCCGGCCATCGTGGAGGAGGAACCGTTCGCCGTTCACCTCCGGGATCAACCCGATGCCCCACAGCGGCGGTGTGCGCCATTCCGTACCGCTGGCTTCGAAGGTGGGTCGATCGTCGGCCAGACCGGGCCCCATGTCGTGTAGGAGCAGGTCGGTGAAGGGATGAATCGTCTGGTTGGAGAACGCCGGGATGGCGGCCTGTGCGGTCTCGACCGTCGGCGTGTGGCACGACGCGCAGCCGAAGTCCTCGAACAGGGTTCGCCCCGCGATCACGTCCGGGTCATCGGTGTTGCGGGCCGCCGGCACGGCGA
>CALLIQ010000152.1 GCA_938008925.1 uncultured Acidimicrobiales bacterium | reverse complement strand
GGCGAGTTCGACCAGAAGACGAAACTCGGTCTTGGTCAGGTGGAGTTCCTCGCCGCTCTTGGTGACGAGGCCTTCCTCAGGAGAGATCGAGAGGTCGCCGACCGTGATCCGCTCCATCGATCCGTTTTCGGAGTTTCGAGCCCGCCGCAAGAGCGCCCGAATGCGAGCCGACAGTTCTTTGGGTGCGAACGGCTTTGTCAGATAGTCATCTGCCCCCGCCTCGAGCCCTGCGACGACATCATGGGTGTCGTTGCGGGCCGTAACCATGATGATGGGGACGTCGCTTCCCCTACGGATCGATCGGCAGACCTCGAAGCCATCGATACCCGGCAGCATGATGTCGATCAAGACAACATCGGGTTCGTGCGCTTTGTACTGATCGAGCGCGGTCTCTCCGGTTGCCGCTTCGTCGACGTCCCAGCCCTCGTCTTCGAGCGCAAGCTTGACGGCTTGGCGGATGCGATCGTCGTCTTCAACGGTCAGAATGCGCGTTCCCACGGCCACATGGTGCACCAGGATGGGTCGCGATGTCAGGCATGGAGGCCGATCACCCAACCTCAGGGGAGCCGATCGGCCTCCAGGGCGACGAGACGATCCCGGAGCAGCTCGAACAGGGCGGGTCCGCCAGCGAGGACGAACTCGGGGCTCGGCGGCCCGTCCCGCAGGTCGGCGGCAATCGCTCCGGCCTCGGTTGCGATCAACCAGCCGGCCGCCAGATCCCACGGGTTGAGGCCCTTCTCGTAGTAGGCGTCGACCCGGCCATCCGCCACGGCGCAGAGGTCGAGCGCGGCCGACCCGAAGCGGCGAATGTCGCGAACGTCGGGCAGGAGCGACACCAGGACCTCGGCCTGGCCGGCGCGCCGCTCGGGGGAGTAGCCGAACCCGGTGGCGACGAGCGCGGTGGCAAGCTCGGCCTTGGCGTTGCACGTGATTGGTTCGCCGTTGCGGAACGCACCCGAGCCGATCGAGGCCTCGTAGCACGTGTTCGACTTCGGCTCGTACACGACGCCGGCGATCATCTCGTCGTCGAACTCTGCGCCGATCGACACCGAATAGGCGGGAATGTCGTACACGTAGTTCGTCGTGCCGTCGATCGGGTCGATCAGCCACCGAACACCACTGGTGCCGTGGACGTCGCCGCCCTCTTCGCCCAGGATGCTGTCGTCCGGTCGCGCCGCGAGGAGGCGCTCCATGATGAACGCCTCAGATGCCTTGTCGGCGGCCGTCACCACATCGGTCGCACTCGATTTGGTGTCGCCGGCCATGTCGACTTCGGACCGCATCGATTCGATGAGTTCGCCAGCCTCGACGGCGAGGCCGGACGCGAGTTCGCGCAGCTCGAGCCCGAGGGAGCGCGGGTCCGTTCGTGGATGGTTGCTGGACATCAGCGCTTCTTCGCCGGCTCGGTCGCTTCGGGGTGATGCACGGCGTTCCACTCGCCCATGGCGCGGAGCGTCAGCTGAGCGATGATGCCGACGCCGACGGCACCGCCAACACCGCCGAGCAGCGCACCGATGGCTGCCCAGGCATCGGTCCCACCCATGAGGTCACCGACGCCGAAACCGATGAGTCCGCCGAGCAGGCCGCCGATGAGGACGCCGGCGAAGGCGAGCCAGCGTGCCGGCTCCGGCGGGGACGAATCGATCGGTTTCGGCGCGACCAGGTTCTCGAACGGCATCGGTGATGCGTTGCGGGCGGCCTCGATCGCACTCCTCGTCGAGTCGGTGCTGCGGCGGCGCTCGTCGCTCTGCGCCGCAGCCTCTCCGCTCTCGCCCGAGCCGTCGTCGTTCTCGATGTCCATTGAGCGAGAGGTTACCGCTCGGATTTCTGCGAAGATGACCCATGGCCGCTGACACCCACGTTCCCGAGCCGGGCCCCGACGGTCTCCGCCATTGGCGGGTCGCCGGGGGTGTGTTGATCGACGACGACGATCGTGTCCTGATCGTCAACAACAAGCGGCGAAACGGCGAGACCGACTGGTCGCCGCCGGGCGGCGTCATCGATCCGGGTGAGTCGCCGACGATCGCTCTGTCGCGCGAGGTCCTCGAAGAATCCGGCCTCGTCGTGCCCGATTGGCACCCGCCCGCGTATCACGTCGTCGTCACCGCTCCCGGATACGGATTTCGACTGGAGGTCGTGAGCCACTTGGCGGTCGGCTTCAGCGGTGACATCGCGATCGACGATCCGGACGGCATCGTGATGGCTGCTGAGTTCGTCGATCGAACCACGGCAGTGGAGCGCATGCGCGGCGGATCGCAGTGGGTGTGGGAGCCCATGACCGACTACCTGCTCGGCGATCTCGAGACCGGCCACACCTTCGAGTACCGCCTCGACGGGTCGAGCGCGAGCGATCGCCAGGTGACCCGCCTCGACGGCTGAGTGAGCCGTGTGACCGAGCCGACCACGAACCGAGGAGACGGCGGGAGCTCCCGGGCGATCCTGCATGTCGACATGGACGCGTTCTACGTGTCGGTCGAGATGAGGGAGGACCCGACGCTCGTCGGCAAGCCCGTCGTCGTCGGCGGTGGAAGCCAACGGGGCGTCGTGGCCGCCGCCAACTACGAGGCGAGGGTCTATGGCGTTCGGTCGGCCATGGCATCCAGCCAAGCTCGCCGGCTGTGTCCTCATGCGATCTTTCTCCCTGGCGATCATGCGCTGTATGCCGAAGTCTCGAAGCAGGTGATGGCGATCTTTCGAGATGTCACACCGCTGGTGGAACCGCTCTCGCTCGACGAGGCGTTTCTCGACGTCACCGGTGCACAACGAGCGCTCGGCCCGGCCCCGGCGATCGCTCGGTCGATCCGGGAGCGCGTGCTCGATGCGACGCAGCTCACCTGTTCGGTGGGCCTCGCTCCGTCGAAACTGGTGGCCAAGCTGGCGTCGGAAGATGCGAAGCCGCGCGTCGTCGGTCGTCGCGTCGAACCCGGTCTCGGCGTGCGGGTCGTTCGCCAACACGAGGTCACCGAGTTTCTTCGCCCGCTCCC
>CALLIQ010000151.1 GCA_938008925.1 uncultured Acidimicrobiales bacterium | reverse complement strand
GGGATCGTCGGCGCTCGATGGTGAGCTGAGCGATCGCGAGATCGACACCGTCGTCGTGACCGGCACGGTCGCCGAGGTGTGCTGCGAATCGACGGCGCGGGATGCGAGCGCACTCGGCTACCGCACGATCTTTGTCGCCGACGCGAATGCGGCGAGCTCGGTCGGGGTTCTCAACGCAACGCTTCGGACGATCTACCGGTCGTTCGGCGATGTCCGCTCAGCGGCGGACGTCATCGAACGAGTGGGTGGGCGTGACCGAACAGGTGAGCGAGTGAACGAGCCAACGAAAGAGGCCAAGTGAGTCAACGCGTGCAGGTGTTCATCGACGGTCAGAACCTCTTCAAGGGGGTCAATCGGATGTTCAAGGGCCGACTCCACCCCCTGCTGCTCGCCCGGGAGTTGGCCGGTGACCGTGAGCTCGTCGGCACGCACTACTACTCGGGCATCCACGACCGCGACGAGAACCAATCGATGTTCGATCTGGTCCGTCGTCGCCACGACCTCATCGAGCGGACCGGCGTGGTGGTGACCGAGCGCACGCTTCGCTATCACTGGGAATGGCGGGTGCAGGATCGCGATCTCAAGCCACCGTGGTACGACGACGCCGGCGACACCCACAAGGCGCGGGTGAAGCGTCATCGAGGTGCTCGGGAGAAGGGCATCGACGTCGCCCTGGCGCTCGATGCGGTCGCGGCTGCGCTCACCGACGAGTGCGACGTCGTGATCATCGTCTCCCGCGATCGCGACCTCATGGAGATCGCAGCGGAGATCGGCGAGCGCTGCAGCAGTCCCGCGGGCGATTGCGAAGACAGCGTCCGGGTCGAGGTGGCCTACGTGTCAGAGCGTCGTGGTGACGAGAAGGAGTTGCCGCTCTACGACCGCCGCCACGAAATCGATCAGGCCATGGTCGATCGGGCCCGCGATCACTTCGACTACCGCGAACCCCTGCACGACGACGAGGTCCGCGACTTCCTCGCCTCGCTCGCCTGAACCTGCGTCGCGTTCGGGGTCAGACCCTGGAGACCGGGAACCGGCCCGGTCCGCGCAGCGACAGCGATTGTCGCCATTCGATCGCGTCTCGGTCGACCGCGTAGGCGTCGAGCTTGTCGAGCAACGGAGGAAGCGCCGCCTTGAGTTCGGCCCGGGCCAGGTTTGCACCCAGGCAGAAGTGAATCCCGTGTCCGAACGACAGGGGAGCCGGGTCTTCACGGTCGATTCGGAAGTCGTCGGCGTCGTCAAAGCGCCGGAAGTCGCGATTCGCGAGATGCGGCATGACGATGATGTTCTGACCCTGCTTCAGGTGTTGGCCAGCCACCTCGAAGTCTTCGAGCACGGTGCGGGGGTCCGAGCGGAGCGTCGGGTCGAATCGGAGCAACTCGTCGATGGCGTTTGGCCACAGCTCTGGTTCATCGCGAAGGTGCTGGAGCTGGTCGGGATGCTCTCGCAGCATCAGAACCGAAAGGCCGATCTGGGCTGATGTCGTCTCGTGCCCGGCGAACAAGATGAGAGCCGAGACCGACACGAGCTCGTCTTCGGACAGGCGATCGCCATCGTCGGCCTCGGCCATGGCGAGCCCCGTCATGAGGTCATCGGCGGGCTCCTTGCGCCGATGCTCTGCGAGCTCGAGGACGCGTTCGCGCATCGTCGACGCGGCACGACTCACCTTGTCGGGGTCAAAGCCTCGAACCGGATCGGTGATCTTCGTCAGTTCCATCGAGAGGTCGCGCAGCCACGTCCAATCAGTCCGTTCGAACCCGAACAGCTCGGCGATGACCATCGCGGGGAAGGGGACGGCGAAGTCGGTCATGAGCTCGACCTCGTCGCCGAACGATGCGAGGAGCCCGTCGACCATCGAGTCCATCATCTCGGTGAGGCGGTTGACCTGCTTCGGCGTGAACGCCCGGTTGACCAGCGTGCGCTGGCGGGTGTGCAGCGGCGGGTCGGTCACGAGCATCAGGTTCTTCAGCATCGAGCGGCCCGTCTCGTTGAGCTTCGTGTATGGCCGGACGTCGAGCAGCACCTCCATCTGCTTGGCAGTGCCGACATGGGGTGAGGCGAGGACCTCGCGGGCCTCGTCGTACCCCGTGATGAACCACTGTTGATAGAGCGGGTGCCAGTGGACGGGGCCGTGTTTGCGGGTTCGCTCGGCCAAGACCATCGGCTCGGCGACGGCTTCGTCGCTGAACGGATTGCCGTAGGGATCGAATCGGAAGAGCGCATCGGCGATCTTCGGCCTGGCCACGATCTGGCGAACGACTGGGATCAGAACCTGCTCGATACGCATCGGCTTTCCCTCCGTCGCCTGGTCCGCTCCACCTTTGTGAACCGGTTCACAAGCGCGACCCACCATGCGTCGCCATGCAGCCGCCCGTCAAGCAAAACGCAACAACTCGTGTTCAGATTCGCCGGGACCGGCTCGACGAAACCGCCGCAAAGCGGGGGCCTGCGTTCAGGTTGCGGTGCGGCGGCCCGACTCGACGTCGTTCAGGTCGAGGTGGTTCCGCATGTACTGGTTTGCGGCATCGGTGGTCGGCTGGAAGTCCCAGGGGGTGTGTCGGCCTTGGCGCAGCGCTCCGTCGACCGCCCGGCGGTCGCGCTGGTTTGCGAGGACGTCTCGGTGGATCTCGGCGACATCCCACCGCTCGCGCACCTCGGCCTCGAAGGCTGCGGCCTCGGCAGCGTGAGCCTGATCGAGCGCGAGGTTCGTCAGTTCTCGCGGATCGTCGATCAGGTCGAAG
>CALLIQ010000150.1 GCA_938008925.1 uncultured Acidimicrobiales bacterium | reverse complement strand
AGCTCACGAGCCCGGTTCGCTGGCGTCAGACGCTCCACAACCTCAACGAGGCCGGCGCGACCTGCTTCCTCGAACTCGGGCCCGGCACCGTTCTGACCGGCATGGCCAAGCGCACGATCAAGGGGTCCACCACGATCGGGGTCAATACTCCGGGCGACGTCGACCAGCTGCTCGAGCAGCTGTCGGGCGGCGCCCAAGTTGGCGGCGCGGCCACCGGTGGCGCCGTCGAAGGCGAATTCCTCTCCGCCGTCGAACGCCTCGTCGTCAGCCCGGCGACCGGCGTGTTCCAGCCGCTCGACCTGCTCGACCCCGGACTCGACCTGACACCCGGCGATCTCGTCGGCCACGTCGGTGAGCACGAGGTTCGCTCCCCCTTCAACGGCAGTGTCCAGGGTGTCCTGGCGCTCGCCGGCGAGCGGGTGACCACATCACAACCGATCGCCTGGCTCCGCACGAGCTGACGCCGATGCTGGTGCTCCGATGCCGGCACGGCCGTGAACGGCGATAAAGAGACCGAACACACCGGCATCCCTGAACCGCTACCGAAGAGAACAGGCACCTCTCATGCAGCACCCCGGCTTCCGCTTCGCCGGCATCGGCTCCTACCTTCCCGACGAGATCGTCACCAACGACGACCTCGCAGCGAACATGGACACCTCGGATCAGTGGATCCGGGAACGAACCGGCATCGGCCAGCGCCATGTCGGTGGCTCGACGAGTTCGCTGGCAGCCGAGGCCGCGTCGCGGGCGATGAAGCGGGCGAACGTCAGCCCTGCCGACATCGACCAGCTCCTACTGGCGACGACGTCGCCCGACTACATCTGCCCCGGCACCGCCCCGGCTGTCGCCGAGATCCTGGGCCTCGACTGCGGCGCCCTCGACATCCAGGCCGCCTGCAGTGGCTGGGTCTACGGACTCGTGATGGCCAACGGCCTCCTGCTGCAGGGAATGAAGCGCGTTCTGGTCGTCGGCGCCGAGGCCCTCGATCAGATCACGGACTACACCGACCGAAACACCGGCATCTTGTTCGGCAACGGGGCGGGCGCCGCGGTCGTCGAGGCCGACCCGACGGGCGAGAGCGAACTGCTCGGCTGGGACATGGGCGCCGACGGCAAGTACGTGTCGATCCTGTACGCCGAGCACGGCGACGTGCTGAAGATGGACGGCAAAGAGGTGTTCCGCCAAGCGGTCACCGCCATGCAGCGCTCGGCGTCAAACGCACTCGAGATGGCCGGCCTCGACGTGGACGACATCGACCTCGTCATCCCCCACCAGGCCAACGTCCGCATCGTCGAGGCCGCGTGGAAGCGCATCGGCTTCACGATGGAGAAGACCGGCATGCGCCTCGAGGAGACCGGTAACACCTCGGCCGCCTCGATTCCCCTCGTGCTCGACAAGATGCTCGACGACGGCCGAATTCGCGAAGGCAACACCGTCATGTTCCTCGGTTTCGGTGCCGGCATGACCTGGGCCACCGCCATCGTCCGTTACGCCGGGGAGCGCTCGTGACCCGAGTCGCACTGGTGACCGGCGGCAACCGGGGCATCGGCAAGGCATGCGCAGAACAGCTGGCGGCTGCCGGCAACACCGTCGCCATCGCTTCTCGTTCACAACCCGACGCCGTGCCCGACGGCATGCACTGGTTCGCCATGGACGTCACCAGCGCCGAGTCCGTCGATGCCGCGTTCTCCCAGATCGAAGACCAACTCGGCCCGGTCGAGATCCTCGTGGCCAACGCCGGCATCACCCGCGACACGCTCGTGCTCCGCATGAGCGAAGACGACTTCTCCGACGTCGTCGATGCCAACCTCAGCGGAAGCTTCCGGGTCGCCAAGCGCGCCGTGCGCCCCATGATGAAGGGTCGCTGGGGACGAATCATCTTCATGTCCTCGGTCGTCGGTTCGCTCGGCCAGACCGGTCAGGCCAACTACGCGGCGTCGAAGGCCGGCCTCGTCGGCCTGGGCCGTTCGCTCGCCCGCGAGTTCGCCTCCCGCAACATCACGGTGAACCTCGTCGCCCCCGGGCCGATCGACACCGACATGCTCGCCGAACTCGGTGACGACGCTCGCGGCGCGATCGTCGACGCCGTGCCGCTCGGTCGGGTCGGCACGACCGACGATGTCGCGTCGGCGGTCAGCTTCCTCGCCTCCGAGGGTGCCGGCTACATCACCGGCGCCACCATCCCCGTCGACGGCGGGCTCGGGATGGGTTGACCCTCTCCCCGCGTCCCGCAACCAGAACGAGCGTCCCGCAAACGCAGGGGCGACAAGCGAAAGCCAATACAATCTCCAGGCCGCTGCCGCAGCGGTGCAACAAGCAAAGGAACAAGCCCGTGAGTGACGAAAAGAACTTCGAGCGATTTCAGAAGTGCGCCGTTGAGGTGCTCTCTGTCGACGCAGCGCAGATCACCAAGGAGTCCCGCTTCGCCGAGGACCTCGACGCCGACAGCCTCGACCTGGTCGAGCTCGTGATGGCGCTCGAAGAGGAATTCGACGTCAGCGTCGAAGAGGAAGAGCTCGACGGCGTCGAAACCGTCGGCGCTGCATACGACCTGGTCGTCGGCAAGCTCTGATGTCGAGTCGGGTCGCCGTCACGGGCATTGGCGTCGTCGCTCCCTGCGGGATCGGCGTCGACGCATTCTGGAACGGACTGCTGTCCGAGCCGGAACAAGGCCCAAAGCGAGAGGTGAACGACTGGGATCCGTCCCCGTGGTTCGACAACCCCAAGCAGGCACGGCGATCCGACCGGTTTGCCCAGTTCGCGCTGGCCGCTGCGGCCGAGGCGCTGGACATGGCCGGTGACCTGGCCGTCGACCCGGTGCGAGCCGGGGTGCTGATCGGCACCGGTATCGGTGGCATCGGCACGAACGAAGAACAGATCGTGGTCCAGCACACCAAGGGTGACCGTCGCGTCTCCCCATTCCTGGTCCCGATGATGATGCCGAACGCCGCAGCAGCAGCGGTGTCGATGAAATACGGGCTCCAGGGCCCGTGCGAGGCGACTGTCACCGCCTGCGCCGCCGGCACCCATTCGGTCGGCAACGCTGCGAACCTGATCAAGAGCGGACGCTGCAAGGTCGTCGTCACCGGTGGCAGCGAAGCCCCGCTCACCCCGACCGCGCTGGCCGGCTTCGGCAACATGACCGCCATGTCGAACCAGCAGATCTCGATGCCGTTCGACCAGCGCCGCGATGGCTTCATCATCGCCGAGGGCGCTGCGGTGCTCGTGCTCGAGGAGTGGGAACACGCCACCGAGCGCGGCGCGACCATTCTCGCCGAGGTGCTCGGCTCGGCCAGTACCGCCGACGCCCATCACATCACGGCCCCCTCCCCCGGTGGCGTCGGTGCCGTGCAGTGCATGGAGCTGGCGCTGGAGGATTCCGGCATCGGCCCGGAAGCGATCCGCCACATCAATGCCCACGGCACCTCGACGCCGCTCAACGACGCGGCCGAGGCCCATGCCATGGCCAAGGTGTTCGGAACCGACAACGGCCCCATCGTCACCTCGACCA
>CALLIQ010000149.1 GCA_938008925.1 uncultured Acidimicrobiales bacterium | reverse complement strand
CGGCGGGCTTCACCTTCTCTTCGGTGTCCCAGGCGGCCGGGGTCACGTAGATCCGCTGCACCTCGGTCAACCCGCCGACGTCGTCGCTTCCACAGCTCTCACAGGTCACGAGCGCGACGGTACCGCCTCGCGCCCAACCGTCTGGCATCTGGGCGGCCGTGTCCCAGTTCGCCGGTCAGCCGTCGTCGGGAGCAGCGGTGGTGGTCGACTCGGCGGGAACGGTCGTCGTTTCGCCCGAGACGGTCGTTTCCGTCGTGCTCTGCGTCGAGCCCGCCCCGTCGCTGGCTGGCGGTTGCTCGCCTGGCACCGTGGTCGCCGGCGGATCGGGCACGCCGTCGCCGTCGAGATCGACCGGCTCGGGTTCGGGGAACATGCACGGCTCGGTCGATGGTGGCGCCGTCACCGACGTCTCGGCCGCTTCCTGGCCCTCCGATGTCGGCACGGGAGCCGGCAGCGGGACACACAGCGGGAGTGTGGTGGTCGAGAGCTCGGGGTTCAGCACGAGGCCGGGGAAGTCCGCCTCGGACGCGAGCGCGAGACACGGCGACCCGCCCCTGGCCGCATCGATCGCTGCGGCTCGTGTCATGAACGAACTCCAGATGTCGGCCGGGAAGTCGCCGCCATGCACTTCGATGCCACGGAAGTTGCCCATGTTGCGCGGCAGTCCGTCCTCTCCGGCGTCGGGGTAACCCATCCACACCGCGGCGGTGACGTCGCAGGTGAAACCGACGAACCAGGCGTCGCGGGCGTCCTGAGTCGTTCCCGTCTTGCCGGCAGCCGCCTCGCCGAACTGGGCGCCCGTGCCGGTACCGGCGGTGACCACCTGCTCGAGGGCGAAGGTGACCTGGCGAGCGATCGAGGGGTCGAGCACGGTTTCGCCCGAGCGAACCTCCTCGTTCGAGCACTGGTTGCCGACCGGGTACCAGCACACGACATTGCCGTCGGCATCTTCGATGCGCTCGATCAGCACCGGTGAGAAGCGCACGCCTTGGTTGGCGATGGTCGAGTACGACGCGGCCATGTCGAGCACCGACACCTCGCCCGAGCCGAGGACCAGAGCGTTCACCTCGGGCAGCTCGGCGCTCACACCGAGATCGTTCGCCATCTGCACGACGGTCTGCGGGCTGAGGTCGACCATCAACTGGGCGTAGACCACGTTCGACGAGATGCGCAGCGCGTCGACGAGGTCGCGATAGCCCTCCGAGCTGCCTCCGCCGCCGACGGTCCACGTGCCGCCGTCGTTCGCCCCCTCGATCTCGATGACCGACGGCGCCGAATAGAACGACCCGGCAGAGAAGCCCTGCTCGAGGGCCTCGGCCAGCGCAAACGTCTTGAAGGACGAGCCCGGCTGTCGGCCGGAACCGCCACCGTCTCGACCCGTCGCCAGATTGACCTGCGACGTCTCGAAGTCGTAGCCGCCCATCATGGCGATCACCCGGCCCCGGTCATCGACCGCGACGAGTGACCCGGACGGCGGATCGTCCCCGTCGAAGCGCGGATCGACCACCTCGGTGACCGACACGAACGCAGCCTCCTGCATCTCCGGGTCGAGCGTGGTGTAAATCCGGAAGCCGCTGGTGAAGACCTCACCGCCCAGCACGGGTTCGAGCGACACGAGCTGCTGGCGAACGGCCTCCATGAAGTACTCGGCACCGATGTTGCCGCCGAGCACGTTCGTCGAACTCTGGCGATCGCCGGGCGGGATCACGAGCTCGATCACCGACGTCTCCATCGCCGCGTCGGCCTCGTTCTGGGAGATGTAGCCGTCGGTGACCATCCGGACGAGGACGGTGGCTCGACGGCGGTCGGCCTCGGCGGGATCGCGGAACGGTTCGCCGCTCGAGGGGGCGCGGATGAGGCCGGCGAGGAAGGCCGACTCGGTCAGATTCAGCTCCTCGACGTCTTTGTCGAAGTAGGCCTGCGCGGCGGCCTGAACGCCGTAGGCACCCCGCCCGAAGTAGATGCGGTTGAGATAGCGGCCGAGGATCTCCTCACGAGAGAACTTGCGGGTGAGGCGGACGGCCAGCGCGGCCTCTTCGAGCTTGGTGACGATGTTGCGATCGGCATCGATGGCGAACGCATTCTTGACGTACTGCTGGGTGATGGTCGAGCCACCCTGGGCGGCGCGGCCCTCACGGGTGTTCTGGTAGAGCGCTCGAGCGATACCGACGGGGTCGATGCCAATGCGGTCGTTGAAGAAGTTCTTGTCCTCCGCCGCGACGACGGCGTTGATCATGACCTGAGGGATCGACGAGTACGGGACGATCTCACGGTCTTCGCCGGCCGACAGGGCGACGGCAGCGTTCTCGGCGTCGCAGGTGACCACGACGTCGGCAGCGCAGATGTAGCTGGTCTGCGCGAGGTTCGCGAAGTCGTCTTCGGGAAGCTCTTTCTGGGCCAGGAGCGCGATACCGCCGAGGATCGCGCCGAAGCCGAACAGCGTGAGCAACAACAGCATGCGACGGAACCGCCACAGCGGGTTGCGACGCCGATTCTTCGCCTTGCGGGGTCCGCTCAGCAGACCCGGGCGCGACGAAGCGGCCGAGGTACCGGAACGAGACGAGCCCGATCGAGACGAGGAGGAGCGTGCGGACATGAGGCGGGAGAGTTGTTGCTGGAGGGGTGTTGAGAGCGGTGGTCGCTCAGGGAGCGGTCTTCGCCACGCGCTCGCTCCGGAGTTGGAACGATTCGCGTAGATGGTTCCACCAGCACTGCCGGCAGACCTCGACTCGATAGCACGTCGTCGGCTTCCCGCGACGTCGCAGGGACATCAACTCACGCCGATCAGCCACGCATCGACCCGCCTTCGGAAGCCCAGGCCCGAACGCAAAGGTGACGAGCACGAGATCGTCGGATTCACAGATCGGGCAGTCTTCATCGAGCGGAGTCGCGTGGTTGTGCGCCACCCGTCGCAGCTCGGGCTGCGCATCGCAGACCTCGTGCTGTTGGCGGTGCCCCGCCTCGACAGCCGTGATCACGCGCTGACGAGCGAGTCGATAGCTCACGACTCCGTCGTTCTCCGATGCGCGCCATCTCGGCATGACCGCTGAGCGTACCGGGCCGATCACCCTCAGGGGAAGGCGCGCCGATCGCACGCCCGACGCAAAGGCGCTGACTAGGCGTGATGACCGGGAACGTCATCGTCGGCCGCGCCGAAGTCGAGATCGACCATGAGCTCGTTCGCAACGGTCTCGAGCGCTTCCCGTAGGTCGTCAGACGACACCCCAGCAGGGGCGACGACGGTCGCGTCTGCCTCGAACAACGTGCCACCCGCCATCGGTGCGTCACGCGTCGCGGTGCGGAGCTCTTCGATGCTCACGTTGCGCGACGCCAGAGCGGCGGAGATGTCGTGGACGATGCCCGGTCGATCCGAACCGACGAGTTCGACTCGATAGCGAACCTTCTCGGGGGTGGCCGCCTCGTCGGTCGCGACCACAGCCGTGATGTCGAGCAGACCGTCGGCCTCCAGCGGTTCGAGGTCGGCCATGAGCGCCCCGACCTGGGTGTCGGCCACGGTGACGAGCACGATGCCGGCGAACTTGCCAGCGAGGTGGCTCATCTGACTCTCCTCCCAGTTGCCGCCGCGGTCGGCGACGACCGAGGCCAGGGCACGAACCAAACCGGACTGATCATCACCGACGACCGTGAGCACCAAGCGAGCCATCCCGCATCCTCTCACGGGCACACCCGCCCGCGGCGCGAACAGGTCTGAACCGACCAGCCAGGCTCGACGGGGTCAGTCCTGATCAGCGGTCAGGAACCGACGTGCTTCCTCGGCGTCGAACGGGCCATTCTCGATGCGATGTTCGAGCAAGCGACGCATCGCATCGCCGACCGCTGGCCCTGGGTCGAGGCTCAGCAACTCGATCACTTCGGCGCCGTCGAGTGGCGGCGCGAAGTCCGAGAGGTCTTCCACCGCCCGCAACTCGTCGAGCGTGGCCCTCGCCGCCGCGACGAGGTCGTCCGGCGCGCCGATCACCGCAGCGGTGTCGAGCACGTCGACGATCGTCTCGGCGCCGACCGAATGGGCGAGGCGCCGCAACGCACGAGCGTCGGCCGCGCCGCCACCGGAGATGTCGACCGCTGCGGCCGCCACCTTCGCCGTGGTCGTGCGGTTCGCTGTCGAGTAGCGGAGCCGTCGCAACCAGGCTTCGCCTTGATCGCCCATGGCCGCAACCAGCGCGGCACGGCGTACCAGTGCGCGCCGGCTGACCGGCAACTCATCAGAGACGGCCTCGGCGGCGGCGTGGGAGCTCGCGTCGGGGCTCGGGTCGGACGCCGGATCGAGCGCACTCCCCCGCCGCACCGCCTCGGGCCACCGCATCCGATCGAGTTCCGGCATGACCTCGCCGAGCAGCGTCGTCGACTCGAGGAACTCGAAGCCGAGGCGGGGCGCGTCGACGGCCAGCAGGCGTTCGAACTCATCGTGCACCCGCTCGGCCGAGACGATCTCGAGTCGATGGCCCAACTCGACGACCGCGCCCGAGAGCGCGTCGTCGGCTTCGAGACCGAAGCGCGGGATGAACCGTGCGGCTCGCATCATGCGGAGCGGATCGTCGGTGAACGAGATCTCCGGATCGAGCGGTGTGCGGAGCAATCGAGCGTCGAGGTCGGCGGCGCCGCCGTAGGGATCGGCGAGCTCGCGAGACGTTGCGTCGATGGCCATGGCGTTGATCGTGAAGTCGCGACGGGACAGGTCCGTGACGAGATCGTCGCCGAATGAGACGATCGGTTTGCGCGAGTCCTCGTCGTAGGACTCGGCCCGAAACGTCGTGATCTCGAGCGGTCGTCCATCGACCGTTGCGCCGATGGTCCCGAATCGCTCGCCCTGGGTCCACAGCGCGGTGGCGAGTGGGCTGACGAGTGCACGGGTCTGTTCGGGTCGAGCGCTGGTCGTGAAATCCAGATCGTTGATCGCGGAGCCCAGGAGGAGGTCCCGGACCACGCCACCGACCAGGTACAGCTCGTGTCCGGCGTCGGCGAACGCACGAGCGACGGACTCGACCGATGCAAGAGTCGCTTCGGCGGTCGGCGACGATCGCCAGTCGCTCACCGCAGGTGGATGGCGTGGCTCAGGTCGACCATGTCGTCGCCCGGGCCGCCGGTGGTGACCGTTTCGGGGCGGACGTCGACATCGGC
>CALLIQ010000148.1 GCA_938008925.1 uncultured Acidimicrobiales bacterium | reverse complement strand
GGATCGAAGACAACCTCGAAGGGCCCGTCGTCGTCGGCGGTCTCGTCATGGACAACGACTTCGGTCTCGCCTATGAGTCGAGCTTCGAGGTGTTCGCCGAGGAATCGGACGTCATTTCCGAGTTCGTCGCCGTCCGTCACGACCCCGCAGCGGCAACGCTGACCAACGAGGTCACGACCCTCGCCGCAGAGAACCCGGACGTCTTCATCTCGATGACCGCCGGTAACCCCTGCGTGCTCGCCATCCAGGAAGCCGACCGCTCGGGTATCACCGAGACGGCTCAGGCGCTCTTCACCCCGTCGGTCTGCAAGACCATCTCGGGCACGATGGAGCCTGCCGGTGACGCTTCCGAGGGCTGGTACGTCGTCGGTGGCGGTATCAAGGACACCACCGACCCGCAGTACTCCGACGATCCCTTCATCGCTTGGGTGAACGAGCAGGTCGAAGCCGCTGGCCTCGACTCCTCGGTCTCCCTCACCGGTGACGGCTTCGCCGTTCGTGGTTGGAGCATGGGCCAGGCGTTGCTCGTCGCCGCCGAGCTCGAGGGTGGCTTGACCCGCACCAACTTCATCCTGGCGCTCCGCAGCATGGACATGACCCACCCGGCGCTGCTCGACGGCATCGGCTGGAACACCAACGGTGCCGAAGATGCGTACTTCGTCGAAGGCTCCGAGATCAGCCAGTTCACCGTGGCCGATCAGACCTGGGTCCAGCAGGGTGGCATCATCGACCTCTCCGGTCTTTCGCCGAACTGCCCCTGGGTTCCGGGCGAAGGTTGCTGATCCAGCAACCCATGACGTTGCTCTGACGCTCGATCGATTCGAGCGAGTGAGCTGAATCGGTGCCGGTGGGATTCGTCCCACCGGCACCGGTGTTTTTGCAGACCGGGCGCTTTCGGTCAACACTCGATCACCCGGTTGCTTCTGCTGGCGCCGGCCCACCCCGTCGACCCCCGCAAAGCGAGCCTGTGGCCCTCCTTCTCCAGCGCATCTTCGATGGCTTGTTCAACGGCGCGATCTACGCGTCGCTCGCGCTGGCGCTCGTCACCATCTATCGCTCGACCGGACTCGTGAACTTCGCTCAGGGTGAGCTTGCGACGTTCTGTGGCTACATCGCCCTGGTCCTCGCGACACCGGTGAGCCCCGGTCTCGCCGGTGGCGATTGGGCGAGCTGGTTGCCCGGTCACCCGTGGCCGACACCGCTGGCCGTTCTCGGTGCGATTCTGATCGGCATGTGTCTCGGGGCGCTGATCGAACGGTTTGTCTTCAGAGACGTCGGGGCGAGATCGAGTGAGCTCGCGGCGGTCAACCTCACGATCGGCCTCTTGATCCTGCTCAGCGGCATCACGACGCAGGTGTGGGGAACCAATGGGCGCAGATTCCCAGAGCTCTTTCCGGCCGGGCCAGATGACTTCGTCGGCGTGGGAGGAGCGCGGCTGCGCTTCACCACACTCGGCGTGTGGGCCACGCTCTTGGTGGTCCTCGCCTTGCTCAACCTCATCATGCGCAAGACGAAGATCGGCCTCGCCTTTCGGGCGGTCACCAGCGATCGCCAATCCGCCGCCCTCGCTGGCGTGCCGGTCGGACCGACGCTCATGACCGGTTGGGCGGTCGCGGCGGGGCTGGGAGCGCTCGCTGCATCGCTGGTCGCCACCGTCGTGATCCTCGAGCCGTTCACCATGCTGAAGCTCCTGATCTACGCCCTCGCTGCGGCCACCCTCGGCGGGCTCGACAGCCCAAAGGGCGCCATCATCGGCGGGCTCGTCGTCGCACAGGCCCAAACGCTGGTTCCCGGCTATCTCGGACTGCCGTCTGAGCTGGCGGTCGTTGCCGCCGTCGTCGTGCTGATCATCGTGCTGTTCGTGCGGCCCGCTGGCCTGTACGGGACCAAACGGGTCGAGCGGGTATGACGCCGGCGCCGCCCCGGAAACGGCGTTCGATCGCCGAGTACCGCGATCAGTTACAGGACTCGCGCTCGCGCGCCGGTTCCTTGCGCTTCTCCCCGCTGTGGCTCGTCGGTGCGCTGCTCGTGATCATGCCGATCGTGGCGACCGAGCTGCAGCTCCGTCGCTTCACCCAACTCCTCGTACTGGTGCTCGCTGTGATGGGCGTGAACCTCATCACCGGCTACGCCGGGGTGTTCTCGCTCGGACACGGCGTCTTCGTCGGCATCGGCGGGTTCGCCATGGCGGAACTCGTCGACGATCGTGGCTTCCCGATGCTGCCGGCGCTGATCACCGCCTCGGTCATCGCTGGATTGTTCGGTGTCGTCCTCGGCCTCCCAGCGCTGCGGATTCGCGGGGTGTACCTGGCGTTGATCACCTTCGGCTTCGCGCTCGCCTTCGGACCCATCGCTCGACGCCTCGGCGGCATCACCGGCGGTCCGACCGGTCGAACGGTCGAGGCCGATTTCTCGCCGCCGGCATGGACCGGAATCGGGACCGAGCGAACCCAGCTCTACCGATACCTGGTGTGTCTGATCGTCGTCGCCGTCTTCTTCTGGATCATGTTCAACCTCGTCAACTCCCGGGTCGGTCGGTCGATTCGAGCGCTGCGCGACGACCAGCTCGCGGCGCAGGTCTTCGGTGTCAATCCAACCCTGACGAAGACGGCCGTCTTCGGCCTGTCGTCGGCGATGGCCGGTGCGTCCGGCGCCCTGCAGGTCTTCTTGTTTCCGTTCGTGTCCCACGACAACTTCGACGTGTTCTTGTCGTTGCGGCTCTACGCCGCTGCGGTGCTCGGCGGGCTCGGCACGATCGTCGGTGCCGTGTATGGCGTGATCGCGCTGATCGTGGTGCCGGCGTTGAACGGAATCATCGGCTTCATCGGAAGTGAGAGCGTCGCATTCGGGTTAGGACTCGTTGTGCTCACCTATCTCGCTCCCGATGGTGTCGCCGGCGTGATCGACCGCTGGCAACGCCGACGCCCGTGACAACGCAGCCGGTGATCGGCTCGACGGCGTCGCGTCATCTGCGATTGCTCGTGGCGATCGCCGTGCTCGCCGCAGCGTGCAGCTCCGAGCCCCAAGGGGCCGTCGACGGAACGAACGCGGACGGAACGAACGGGCAAGCGTCGAACGGTGAGGTGTCGGACGGTGAAGACGCCGCCGATGCACCGCCGGCCAGTGTGGCGCCCGCCCCTGGGTTCGACCCGGCGGAGCTCACCGCAGCGGTCGACGAGTTCCTCGACATCACCAACTCGGAGAACGCCGGCGTCGTCGTCGAACAGATGGAGGCGTCGGGGGAGCGGCGCTACGTCGCCTGGCTGGTCGATCTGCTCCGACTCGGCGTGTCCAACCGCATCGACGGTCAGGTCTCCTCGGCACTCACGACCTTGACCGGTATCGAAGCGACGGGCGTCAGCTTCGACGACGCCAACCGATTCGGCTCGCTACAGGCCACCGAGGACATCGACCCCGGCGATGGCTATCGAGAGTGGAAGATCGCGCTGTATGAACGACTCGATGACGATTTCGTTCCCCTGCTCGAGACCGTCGAGACCGGACAAGAGCTCGCCCGCATCCACTTCGGTGGGGTACCTCGAGCCGGCATCCCAGAGCTGAACGATCCGGTTCGCGTCAGCGTCGCCGATGCGGTCTGGATGACCGACGACGAGTTGGTGATGGGGGCACTCATCGACGGTGAGGCCGTTGCGTATCCGCTCCGGATCGTGCTCCATCACGAGCTCGTGAACGATCACATCGCCGACATTCCCGTCTCACTCGTCTACTGCACGTTGTGCCGTACCGGCCTGCTGTTCGATCGAACGGTCGATGGTCAGGTCATCGAGTTCGAGACCAGCGGGCTGCTCGAGAACTCGAACAAGATCATGGTCGACCGTCAAACCGACACCCTGTGGCACCACCTCGAGGGCGCTGGTTTCGCCGGCCCGCTGACCGGGACGGTGCTGACGCAGTATCCGGTGGTGACGATCTCGTGGGCCGACTGGGTCGCTGAGCAACCAAACACCACCGTGCTGGCCATTCCCGACCCGATCTACTTCGACGATCCCGAACGCCCTCCGCTCGCCTATTCCTATGAGCCGGGCGATGCCTACTCGTCGTACTACAACGACGAAGACGTCTGGTTCCCGGTGCTCGACACGCCCGACACGTTCGCACTCAAGGACCAAGTCGTCGGGGTGCAGTTCCCCGGGAGTGACGAGGCTCTCGCCATCCATCTGCCCTCGCTCCTCGACGGCGGCGCTCGCTGGTTCGCCGTCGGCGATCGCTCCGTGATCGTCGTGCCGACCTCGGCTGGCGCTCGAGTCTTCGACGCGACCGAGGTTGACGTCGGCTCGATCGACAGCGGTTCCGAGGTCGATTCGGGCCTCGCCGACGGTCTCGACGTCGTCGTGGCCGAGCAGTCGTTCTGGTTTGCCTGGTGGTCGAACCACCAGGACACGCTCACCTGGGGTGCGTGAACCCCGGTCGCGAAGCGGGTTCTGAACAGCCTGCGAAGCCTGATCTGGGCCTTTTGGCCTGATCAATCTCAACGATGGGTCACGAATTGCCGATAGGTGATGCGTGAGGTGGCAAGGAGCGCTCCGAATCGTGCCTGCGGCGGTCGTCGCCGTCGGGCTGACGGCGACCCTGCAGTACTCCGCGTCTCGGGCCGACCGGGTCGAGGCCGAACGGGACCTCGCCGAGGCAGCGCTCGTGAGCGAGTTCGCGAGCACCGCTGACGACAAGGCCGAACTGGTACGGGCGGAAGCAGCCCGCATCGATGTGATCGTTCACACCCTGCTCGCTGCCGGTGATGACGAGTTCTCCGCCGTCGTCGAAGGCTTGGACGTCTTCGATGCTGGGCCGTCGATCCAGGCCGTGTCGCTCTCCTCTGGTGTCGAGTCGCAACTGGAGCTCCCCGAGGGCTCGCTCGACGCCGACGAAGTCCCTGGCCTCGTCCGAGGCATCACGGCGACGACCGAAGGCCGATGGGCCAACACCCTCACCTACCGAGTCTTTGACCCTGACAGCTCCGTTCGCTCGGTCGCGGTCGTCGTCGACCTCGAGTCGGCCCTCGATCCGCTCGTCGACTCGACGGTCGCGTCTGCGGATCTCTCCGGACTTCCCGGCCTCGGCGAGGTCCAGGCGGCGACGCCGAGCATGGTCGACGTCGGCGCCGGTGTGTTCCTCGAGCCCGAAGCGCAAGCGTTGTCATCGGCTCGACCGATCGCCGTGCTCGGCGACACCGCGACGCTCGATGTCGTCTCCCCGGCTGGTCATCTCGTCGTGCCCGAGTCGAACGAGGTGCGCCTCGTCATGTCGCTCGGCCTCCTGCTGACAGCGATCCTCGGCATCGCCACGTGGGCCGCCACGCGGCGTCTTCTCGACCTGCTCAGCACGCGCGACCATGTCGCTGCGGCCCGTGAGGCGGCGATCGCTCGGTTCGAAGCGTCGTTCACCAATGCGCCGATGGGTGTCGTCGAGATCGACGCGGACGGCGACGTGCTCGCCGTCAATCCTCGCTTCGCCAGCAAGCTCGGCTACCTGCCCGAGGAGCTCCTCGGCACTCGGCTCCTCGATCTCGTCGACGGAGCGGACCGCAAGGAAGCGACCGAACAGATGGCCGACATCCGGGCTCACGGTTCGACCGCAGATCAAGCGGAGCGCCGCTACCGCACGATGAACGGTTCCGCGGTGTGGATGAAGGAGTCGGTCAGTGCGATCGACGCAGCGGATGGCTCTCGCCACATCCTGATCCAGGTCGAAGACATCTCGGACGATCGTCGGAGCCGGGCGGAGCTTCGTCGCCGAGCCCTCTTCGATGAGCTCACCGGCCTGCCGAACCGCGCCCATCTCATCTCACAGCTCCGGCTGGCCGTCGACACGGCGGACACCGCGGGCGACGACCTGGCGGTCATGTTCGTCGACCTCAACAAGTTCAAGGCCATCAACGACTCGCTCGGCCACGAGGCGGGGGATCAGATTCTCGTCGAGGTCGCGGAGCGGCTTCGCTCGGTTTGCCGTGCCGGGGACACGGTCGCACGTCTCGGTGGCGACGAGTTCGTGATCGTCTGTCAGGGGATCACGAGCCAGGAGATGGCCGCCACGGCGGCGGCCCGCTACTTCGAGGTGCTGAACCAGCCGACCATCATCGACGGCTCCGAGGTCGAGATCAGCGCATCGGTCGGCCTCGTCGTCGCCGACGGCGATGCGCAACCCGAGGAGTTGCTGCGCAACGCCGACAAGGCGATGTATCAAGCGAAGGCGACCAACTCCGAAACCGTCGTCGAATTCGACTATTCGATGCAGGCCGAGACGGTCGATCGTCTCTCGCAGGAGGTCGCGCTCCGCAAAGCGATCGAGAACAACGAGCTCGAGCTCTACTTCCAGACCATCGTGCACGGGGCCACGTCCGACATCGTTGGCGTGGAAGCACTCGTTCGATGGAACCACCCGCGGAACGGGCTCACGGCACCCGGCGAGTTCCTGCCGCTGGCCGAAGAGATCGGCGTGCTCGAGGAGATCGACCGATGGGCGATCGAAGAAGGCGTCGCTTCGCTCGCTCGGTGGTCACAGACGAGTGACGTCGCAGCCAAGTGGTTCCTCACCGTGAACACGAGCGCGTGCCATTTCGCCACGTCTGCGTTCGCTGACTGGGTGATCGATCTGCTCGTGGAGGCCGGGGTCGAACCGCGGCGGCTCGTGCTCGAGCGACCGGAACAGACGGCGTACGGGGCCGAAGCGTCCGCACGCGCCACGATTCGCGAGCTGCGATCCCGCGGCGTTCGGATCTCCCTCGACCACTTCGGCGTCGGTCAGACACCGCTGGCCGAGCTGAGTGGGCTCGAAGTCGATTCGCTCAAGATCGGCCGCTCGTTCGTCTCGACGGCCACGAGCCGGGAGCAGTCGGTGCTCAAGGCGATCGCCGAGATGGCACGGAGTCTCGGCTTCGAAGTCGTCGCAGAGGGAATCGAGAGCCAGAGCGAACTCGACCTCGTTCTCGGTGCGGGAGTGCACTATGCGCAGGGCTTCCACTTCAGCCGACCCGTCGACGGCGACACGCTGGTTGCGAGGACTAAACTCCACGAGCGAACTCCGGCCTGAGCCGGGCTGTGTCCTGAGCCGGGCTGTGTTCTGAGCTCGGCTACCAGCGAGCGTTGGTGTCGAGCGTGATCACTTCCTGGAGCGATTCGAGCAGCGGCCCGAAGGCTTCGCTCCGAGCCTGACGATTCCGCTGGTCCGATGAGCCCGTGGCGACGAGATCGGCGAACGAGTCGTGGCCTCCGTCGACGACCTGGTCGACGTCGACGCCCCATTGCGTCAAGCGATCGGTCGCCGCGGCCCACCATGCCCGGCCGATCTGCTCGGCCGGCTCGGCCACGACGCCTTCATCGAGCGCTTGCGCCTCATCGATCAAGGGATCGAACAGCCCGGCGGCGAGAGGGAGGAGCGCTCGAAGCGAGGTCTCGATCTGGGCTCTGGCCTGTGCGGTGGTGCTGAGGGCCTTCGCCATCAACAGGTCCGCGTGGTTGCGATGAAAGGCTTCTTCCCGCTCGGCCTGTGCCGCCCGCTGCGGAATCGACGCGACGGTGGACGATGCGAGCGCAGTCCACCGGAGTTCTTCGGCGAAGTCGTAGAGCCAGTGCCGCACGAGGGCGTCGTTCCATGCGGTGCACGGCGCCTCGACGAGGTGGCAGCTTCGGTAGTCCTCCGGCGCTCGGAGGAGGGCGAAGTGGTCGATGATGCGGTCATCGACCGGCTGGCTGGCATCGTCCGATTCTCCACCGCCGCCGAGGATGACCTCGTAGAGCGAGATGGCGTGGCCGAGCTCGTCTTGGGCGATCGAACAGAAGGCGAGATCTTCCTCGAGGAACGGGCCGAGGCCGATCCAGCGGGCGTGCCTTGCTCCGAGAATGTGCTCGTCGTCGGCGAGGGCGAGGAGGTGGTTGCGGGCGGCATCGGAAAGCGTGCTCATGAGTTGGCCTCGCTCTGGCGGACCCCGCGGCGGTGTTCGGCGATCCTGGTGCCGTCGTTGTGTCGGTGGGGCTTGTCAGCGTTGGCGGCGAGGATCGACGGTTCGGCGGCGACGATGTGGTCGCGCTCGACGAGCCACATCTCTGCTCCCTCGGCTCGGCGGCAGTAGCTCTCCTGCGCCAGGACGAGCGCCAGGTCGGCATCCGGTGCTTGCATGGCGCCGACGTGGCGGAACTCTTCCCGCCCCGCCTTCTTCAAGAACACTTCCCAGGTCTTCATGCTCGCATCACCTCGACAGGGTTTCGGCAGCTCGGACACCATGCGACCGAACGGCATCGCGACGGTCCGGCCATCGACTGGTCGGTCACGGCGTCGCTCCCGCACACCGGGCATCGGAGCGTTCCGTCTTTGCGCCGAAGCGTCACGGTGTAGTCGGTCGCGAGACGGCGTTTGGCCGCGAACGACATGCGGTCGGTGTCCCACACGACGTCGCGTCGCCAGCTGACGCTGGCGCTGTCGATGCCCTCGACGGTGAGGACTGCGGCCTCGACGTCGCCGGCGATCATGGCGAGAGCGGGGCATCCGGTGAACGTGGGAACGAGGTCGACGGTTGCCGACCGATTCGCTTCATCGACGTCGATCGAAACCAGAAGACCGAGATCGACGATCGATACGTCGGGATACTCGGGATCGTTCACCGATGCGACGGCGTCGTGGACGGCTGAGGGGCTCATCACGTGCCCGCCGCTGCGGTTGCGTTCTGATCCATCACTCCGTGATCCATCGCTTCTCGGACCCACGCTGTGTCGGTCCAGTTGGCAGCGGCGTTTTCGATTCGCCGTCGAGAGTCGGGGCCACCGTTTCGCATCGTCGCCTTGAGCGGCTCCCAGTCGATGTCGCTGGTCAACCAAGCCTCTGCGTCGTCGTCGTAGCGCAGGTTCGGATCGGGGATCTCGAAGTCGTAGCTGTGCAGGAGGGGGACGTACTTCTGGATGTAGGCGTGGCGCAGCTGCTCGTTGGGCTGCGACTTGATCTTCCAGGCGAGCAACGGGTCGTTCGGATCGGAATCCGGCCCGAAGAGCTGGACCGCCGGCCACCACCACCGGTCGAGCGCTTCCTGGAACATCTGACGCTGGATCTCGGTGCCTTCGGCGAGTCGGAGGAGCATCTCTTCGCCGTGGCGCATGTGGAATCCCTCCTCCGACACGATCCGCTTGAGCACCCGCTTGTAGGGGCCGTAGGTGCACTCGGCGAACACGGCTCGCTGACTGGCGAAGGCGGCGGCGTCGACGAGGAAGGCGACCGCGATCTGGTCGGCCCAGGTGACCGCCTGGTAGTGGAAGACGTTGTGGAAGCGCGAACGGCCGGCGAAGAGGTCTTCGAGCATCGACCGGCGATCTTTCACGCCCATGTCGGCCGCGACCATGTACAGGAGGTGTGCGTGGCCTATCTCGTCCTGGGTCTTGGCGAGGAAGATCTGCTTGAGGCGAAGTCCGGGTGCCTTCGGAATCCAGTCCCGTTCGGTCAACCCGCCCATGAGTTCGGAGTTCGCGTGGAACTCGATGAACCGGAACACCTCCGACCGGTACTCGTCGGGCATGTCGTCGCCGGCTTCGACCATGCCGCCGTCGTCGATGAAGGCTTGGAAGTCGTCGAGGTCGTTCCAGGTGCGCACGATGATCTCCTAGAGGTTGCGATTGTCGACGGTACGGGCGAGCTTGCCGCCCTCGGATCGGGGGACCGACCCGGGGTCTTCGATGGTGACGCTCACGCCGATACCGAGCGACGAGCGCATCGCTTCGATGACCTGGCCCGGTTCGATCGCGCTGCCGGAGTCGTCGCGTTCCGCCCGGATGTGGAGTGTGTCGAGGGTGCCCTCACGGTTCACCACGAGTTGGAAGTGCGGGCTGACGCCGTCGAGACCGACGAGCGTGTGCTCGACTTGGCTCGGGTAGACGTTGACGCCTCTGATGACGAGCATGTCGTCGGCTCGGCCGACCACGAACGACATGCGGGCGTGGGTTCGCCCGCACGACGCCGGCTCGCGAGTGATGGAGCACAGATCGCCGGTCCAGTATCGGAGGATCGGGAACGCCTGCTTGGTGAGGCTGGTGAGGACCAGCACGCCGATCTCGCCGTCGGGGAGTCGTTCGCCCGTGTCGGGATCGACGATCTCGGGAAGGAAGTGGTCCTCCATGATCACGAGTCCGTCTCGGTCGGCGGTCTCACACGAGACGCCGGGACCGATCACCTCGGAGAGGCCGTAGATGTTCACCCCGATGAGTCCGAGACCCTCCTCGATCGCCGTCCGGGTCTCGTTCGTCCAGGGCTCGGCGCCGAGGATCGCCACCCGCATCGACGTCGGCGGGCCGGCTTCGCCGAGGAGTTCGGCGAGCGTCAGCGCGTAGGAGGGCGTGCAGCAGATTGCTTCGGGGGCGAAGTCGTCGATCAGGGTCAGCTGCCGTTCGGTGTTGCCGCCGGAGACCGGGACGACGTTGATGCCGGCCGCTTCGGCACCCATGTGCAGCCCGAGGCCCCCGGTGAAGAGCCCGTACCCGTATGCGTTGTGCAGCATGTGGCCCGGCTCGACGCCGGCCCCTCGAAGGCAACGGGCGACGCACTCGGCCCAGATGTCGAGGTCGTCTGCGGTGTAGCCGACCAC
>CALLIQ010000147.1 GCA_938008925.1 uncultured Acidimicrobiales bacterium | reverse complement strand
GGATCCTGCCTTCGGAAGACATGCCCTACATGGCCGACGGCACCCCCGTCGACATCATCCTCAACCCTCTCGGCGTTCCTTCCCGAATGAACGTTGGTCAGGTTCTGGAAAGCCACCTTGGCTATGCCGCCCGCTGGGGTTGGGATGTCGGTGGCGAAAAGGTTGGCGAAGAGCCACTGCGCAACAACGTCAACAAGACCCGCCCGTTCACCACTCCTTCCACGCTCGTTGCCACCCCGGTGTTCGACGGTGCCAAGTGGGACGAAACCGAACTGAGCGGCGACAAGCCCACCATTCAGAGCATCTTTGAAAACCTCAACCCCGAAGCAGCCAACGGACAGCGTCTGATCGGCCGTGACGGTAAGGCGCAACTGTTCGACGGTCGCACCGGCGAGGCTTACGACAACCCCATCACCGTGGGCATCATGTACATCTTGAAGCTCAGCCACCTGGTTGACGACAAGATCCACGCCCGTTCCACCGGTCCGTACTCCATGATCACCCAGCAGCCGCTCGGTGGTAAGGCCCAATTCGGTGGTCAGCGATTCGGTGAGATGGAGGTGTGGGCGCTCGAGGCATACGGCGCCGCGTACTGCCTCCAGGAGCTGCTCACCATCAAGTCCGACGACGTCCTCGGCCGAGTGAAGGTCTACGAGGCGATCGTGAAGGGCGAGAACATCCCCGAGCCCGGCATCCCCGAGTCCTTCAAGGTGCTCATCAAGGAGATGCAGGCGCTGTGCCTCAACGTCGAGGTTCTGGCCGAGAACGGCCAGGAGATCGAGATGCGAGAGCTCGACGATGAACTGTTCCGCACCGCCGAGGAGCTGGGTATCGACCTCAGCCGCCCGGAGCGTGGCACCGATGAAGATGACGCTGCCCGCGCTGCGGGTGGACGGCTCTAGGGAGAGGCTGAACCATGCTCGACGTCAACGATTTCGACCAGCTCAAGATCGGCCTCGCCACTGCGGACTCCATCCGCATGTGGTCGAACGGCGAGGTCAAGAAGCCCGAGACCATCAACTACCGCACGCTCAAGCCCGAGAAGGACGGCTTGTTCTGCGAGAAGATCTTCGGTCCGACCAAGGACTGGGAGTGCGCCTGTGGCAAGTACAAGCGCGTCCGGTTCAAGGGCATCATCTGCGAACGCTGTGGCGTTGAAGTCACGCGCTCGAAGGTCCGCCGCGAGCGGATGGGCCACATCGAGTTGGCCGCTCCCTGCGTCCACATCTGGTACCTCCGTGGCACCCGGTCGTGGCTCGCCTACCTCCTCATGGGCACCGAGCCCCGCGAGGAGCTGAAGGCCAAGCAGCTCGAGAAGGTCATCTACTTCGCCGCCAACCTCGTCGTGTCCGTCGACGAGGAGCGCCGCGACGAAGAGCTGCCGAACCTCGAAGCCGAGGTCATCGGCGAGCGCGAGGCCATCAACAAGGACATGGAACTCCGTCTCGCCGAAGAGCACGAGATGGTCGAAGCCGAGATCGCACAGATGGAGGCCGACGGCGCCAAGGAGTCCGAGATCAAGGCCCGCCAGCGTGCGGCCGAGAAGGACTTCGCCGCGACCCGGGAGCAGTTCGAGCTCGAGCTCGACGTGCTCGACCGTGCGTGGGACGAGTTCAAGGGTCTGTTCGCACGCAAGATCATCGACGACGAGATGCTCTGGCGTGAGATGGCCGACCGTTGGGGCGACTACTTCGAGGGCGGGATGGGCGCTGACGCCATCGCCCAGCTCATCGAGCGCATCGACTTCGACTCAGAAGAGGTCAAGCTGCGGGCCGCGATCGATCCGCCAGAAGGCCAAAAGCCGCTGTCGGCTCAGCGTAAGCAGAAGGCCATCAAGCGCCTGAAGATCGTCGCTGCGTTCAACCGCCGCGACGACAACGAGCGTCGGATCAACGATCCCCGAGCCATGATCCTCGACGTCGTTCCGGTGATTCCGCCGGAGCTGCGCCCGATGGTCCAGCTCGACGGTGGCCGTTTCGCCACCTCCGACCTCAACGACCTCTACCGCCGCGTGATCAACCGGAACAACCGCCTCAAGCGGCTCCTCGATCTCGGCGCACCAGAGATCATCGTCAACAACGAGAAGCGGATGCTCCAGGAGGCCGTCGACGCACTGTTCGACAACGGTCGCCGCGGTCGTCCCGTGACCGGCCCGGGCAACCGTCCGCTCAAGTCGCTCTCCGACATGTTGAAGGGCAAGCAGGGCCGGTTCCGTCAGAACCTGCTCGGCAAGCGCGTCGACTACTCCGGCCGTTCGGTCATCGTCGTCGGCCCGACCCTGAAGTTCCACCAGTGCGGTCTTCCGAAGATCATGGCGCTCGAGCTGTTCAAGCCGTTCGTCATGAAGCGGTTGGTCGATCAAGAGCTGGCTCAGAACATCAAGTCGGCCAAGCGCATGGTCGAACGCCGTCGTCCCCAGGTGTGGGAAGTCCTCGAAGAGGTCATCCAAGAGCATCCCGTGATGCTCAACCGTGCACCAACCCTGCACCGTCTCGGCATCCAGGCGTTCGAGCCGGTCCTCGTCGAAGGCAAGGCAATCCAGCTTCACCCGCTGGTCTGCACCGCCTTCAACGCCGACTTCGACGGCGACCAGATGGCTGTTCACCTGCCGCTGTCGGCTGAAGCTCAGGCCGAGGCTCGAGTGCTCATGCTCAGCGCCAACAACGTGTTGAGCCCGGCTCACGGCCGACCGCTCGTCACGCCGACCCAGGACATGGTCATCGGTGCGTTCTACCTCACCGAGTCGGTCGACGACGATCCCGATGCCTACGTCCCCACGTTCCGTCGTGAGGATGAAGTCGAGCGGGCCTACGAGGCCGGCGACATCACGCTGCATCAGCCGATTTTCTTCCGCCGCCCCGACCTGCTCCTCGAGCCGGCCAATGGCAAGGCGGCGGTCTACGCCCGGACCACTGCGGGCCGTGTGTTCTTCAACGAGGCCCTTCCCGAGCGTTT
>CALLIQ010000146.1 GCA_938008925.1 uncultured Acidimicrobiales bacterium | reverse complement strand
GGCAACGTCGAGCCAACTCGATCACGTGGGATCCGCTCATCGCATCGATCGAGATGGCCGCCGCTCCGCTCTCCCGGCCAAAGGCCGTGATGGTCAGCACGTTCGGCATCGAGCCCGCTGTCGGGGGCGGCCAACGCCGGGTTCGCCACCTGGCCCGGGCACTCGCTCGCCGGGCCGACGTGACCGTGCTCGCACTCGCTGGCGGGACCGGCGACAGTCACGGCGGCGGCTCCATACGCCGACGGGTGATCGAACCGGGCATCACGCTGGTCGAGGTGCCTCGGTCGCCCGAGCATCGCAGCGCCGAGGCCGAGATCACCCGGGTTGCCGGGTTCCCGATCGACGACATCACGTGCGGTCGCCTGTGGCCCTCCACGCCGGCATTCGGCCGAGAATTGGCCGCGCTCGCCAGCGAGGCCGACGTCGTCATCGCCAGTCATCCCTTCCTCGCCCCGGCCATCGACGCGACCCTCGACTCGGCCGACCGGCCGGTTCCCGTCGTCGTCTACGACTCGCACAACGCCGAGACGCCGTTCAAGACCGCCATGCTGGCCGAGGCCAACACGTCGGACGAGGCTCGATCCTGGCTCATCGACGCCGTCACTGAAGCCGAGACCACTGCGGTTCATCTCGCCGCTCATGTCAGTGCGTGCACGGACGACGACCTGGTGGCGGTCACGGACCTCGACCAGGGGCCCTCGCATGAGGGCGGTGCTGAGAACGGGCGGGCTGATGCTGGGCCCTCGACCTCAGTCGTCCCGAATGGCGTCGACACCAACGCCATGCCGCTGCGGACCGCCGCCGAGCATAAGGCCGCCAGAGCCGAAGCGCTCGCCTTGCTCGGCTTCGCCACCGACGACGATCGCCCGCTCGCCGTTTTCATCGGGTCGTGGCACCCGCCGAACATCGATGCCGCACGTCTGATCATCGATCTCGCCTCGAGCGCGGCCGGTGCCGACAGCGTGTTCGGGCTGGCCGGAAGCCACACGATTCAGTTCGACGCAGCCGCGCTCCCGCCGAACGTCAAGACCCTGCCCGCCTTCGCAGAAGAGAGCCTGTGGCCACTCCTCGCGGGAGCCGACGTGGCCTTGAATCCGATGGTCTCCGGCGGCGGTAGCAACCTCAAGCTCTACGACTACCTCAGCGTCGGCGTCCCCGTGCTCACGACGCCGACGGGAGCCCGTGGCCTCGACGAACCCGATGACGTCGTGACCATCGCCGAACCGGCCATCGACGCACTCGCCGTCGGGCTGCGCCGTGTGCTCGATCGCCCGATCGAACAGGCGTCCGCCATGGCCAGCGCCGGGCGAATGGTCGCCGAACAGGCCGACTGGCGCCTCTTGGGCTCTCGCTGGGCCGGCGACGTCCTCGCCTGCATCCCCGACGGCACGCGGGAGTCGGAACGACCGTGGCCCTCGGTTCCCCGCCCGACCGTCGCACCGACCACACCACCCGCCCCCGACCCGACGATCGAGCTGATGAGCCGCATTGCGATCGCTGCCCTCGACCCTGCACCCCCCGTGGAGATGACCGCCATGAACCCGAACCTACGAGAGAGCCTCAAGGCCATGCGGGCGAACCGACACGCGGGACGCGAGCTGCCTCACGACGCTCGCCTCAAGCTGCCGAAGCAGGCGCTCATCAGGGCCGGCCATGCGATCACCAACGAGCAGCTCGTCTTCAACGAGGCCACGATCGGCGTGGTCGATCAACTCAGCGAGCAGGTCACCGACCTCACCGAGCAGGTGACTCGCTTGAGCGAGCAGGTCACCGACCTGGAACGCAGGCTCGGCGACTCGTGACCCGGCGTATCGCCGTCGTCAAACCCGACCACGGCGTGGCGGGCGGATTCGAATATCTGCTGAACCGGCTCCTCACTGCACTCACCGACATCGGTGACGAGATCACCGCCGTGCCGATCCCGGGCCGGCAACTGCCCCGCCCCATCTGGGGGCAACATGATGCGGCGAGCCGCTGGTTCGAGCATCCGGACTTCTTCAACTATCTCGCCATGGTGCACGACACGCGACGGCTCGATCTCGCCGAGTTCGATCTCGTGATCAGCACGCAGCCACCGAGCTACCTCGCTCCCCACGACCGGATGCTCGGGCTCTTCTACCACCAGGCCAGAATCTTCTACGAGCTGTCCGAGGCCTACATCGACGGCGGATTCGTCGACCGAGCGCTGCACGAGGCCGCTGCGGAGAAGGTCCGGGCTGTCGATGACGCTCATCGAGGTGGCGTGGTTCGTTGGCTGGCCGGCTCGACGGAGTGCGCGACGCGATTGCGCGACACCTGGTCGGTCGAGGCGCCGATCGACATCCTCGATGCGCCCCCGCTCTCCGACCCGCCGGAGGTGGTCCCGACCTGGTCCGCTGGCGGTCCGGTGTTGTGTGTCGGCCGGCAGGAGTGGCCGAAGCGGGCGGAACTGGTGGTCGCTGCGGCGCACCTGCATCAGCACCCCACCACGATCATCGGCGACGGTGGGCGGCTGCGTTCCCTGCGAGCGCTCGACCAGCGGCTCGAGCAGGGTGAGCTCGATCCCAGAGGCCGGCTCGGCGAGCTCGACGCCATCGCGTCACCGAAGCGCACACCAGCCGCTGAGGCGGCGGCAGCGCTGAAGCGGGTTCGCCGATCCACCTCGGTCAGCCCCGTCACCATCGCCGGGCACGTCGACGATGCGACGCGAAACCAGGCCTACGCCGACGCATCGGTCGTCGTCGCCCCCGCGCTCCGTGAGGACTACGGACTCACTGCGCTCGAAGCCATGGTGTGGGGGAAACCCGTCATCGTGTGCCGCGACGGCGGCGGCTTGGTCGAGATCGTCGAATCGACGGGGGCGGGACTCGTGGTCGAGCCGACGGCGTCGGCCATCGCCGATGCCGTGCAGCGGATCCTCGACGACCCGGTGTTCGCCGCCGAACTGCATGACCGGGCGTGTGCGGTCCGTTCCTCCCACACCTGGACACGAGCGAACACGCAGCTGCTCGACGCCGTCGACGCGGCGTTGTCCTGACGCTCGACGGCCTCAGCGTGACCGGGTCTGG
>CALLIQ010000145.1 GCA_938008925.1 uncultured Acidimicrobiales bacterium | reverse complement strand
CACCGCCTGACCCGCCCGCTGGGCTATACACCACACGCGCGCAAGTTTCGTCGATCGCGTGTGTTTCGCGGGGTTGGACCAATAGCCTTGTCTGTCGGCGTTTCGCGCCGTTGTGTCGCGCGGCACCCGCCCCGGCGATGCATGTCGGTGTTCCGGGTCTCGCCCGATCGAACACCACGTTTTTCGTTACCGAGTTCTCCACCACCGCACGTTCGTCGAGGTTCTTGTGCCCACAATGCAACAGCTGGTCCGCAAGGGCCGCCAGTCGAAGACCAAGAAGGCCAAGACTCCGGCCCTCAACGGCTCGCCACAGCGGCGAGGTGTGTGCACCCGCGTGTACACCGCCACCCCGAAGAAGCCGAACTCGGCACTCCGCAAGGTCGCCCGTGTGCGTCTCACCAGCGGCATCGAAGTCACCGCGTACATCCCCGGTGAGGGCCACAACCTCCAGGAGCACTCGATCGTGCTCGTTCGCGGTGGTCGTGTGAAGGACCTCCCTGGTGTTCGCTACAAGATCGTTCGAGGAACCCTCGACACCGCCGGCGTGCGAGATCGCAAGCAGGCCCGAAGCCGCTACGGCGTGAAGAAGGAAGGCTGACATGCCACGTAAGGGCCCAGCACCCCGCCGCGAACTCGTCCCCGATCCCGTTCATGGATCGGTGCTCGTCACCCAGGTCATCAACAAGGTCCTGCTCGACGGCAAGAAGAACACCGCAGAACGCATCGTCTACGGCGCGCTCGACATCGTCGGCGAAAAGACCGGTGGCGACGCCGTCGCAGCGCTGAAGCGCGCGGTCGACAACGTCAAGCCACAGCTCGAGGTCCGCTCCCGCCGTGTCGGCGGCGCGACCTACCAGGTCCCCGTCGAGGTTCGTCCTCGTCGTGCCACCACCCTCGCCGTCCGCTGGCTCGTCGGGTACTCCCGCGATCGACGCGAGCGCACCATGGCCGAGCGCCTCGCCAACGAGATCCTCGACGCCTCGAACGGCATCGGCGCCTCCGCCAAGCGGCGTGAAGACCTGCACAAGATGGCCGAGTCCAACAAGGCCTTCGCTCACTACCGCTGGTAGTGATCCCGATGTCTGGCCCATCCATCGAGCAGACTCTCCGTCGGCCGGTGAACCCTGCGCCAGCTCCCACTCGTACCGAACCAAACACCCGTTTCTGACGCACGCCCCGAGGCACAGTTATGTCGCGACCCACCCCCCTCGATCGTTACCGCAACATCGGCATCATGGCTCACATCGATGCCGGCAAGACCACGACGACCGAGCGCATCCTTTACTACACCGGCAAGAACTACAAGATCGGTGAAGTCCACGACGGCGGCGCCACCATGGACTGGATGGAGCAGGAGCAGGAGCGTGGCATCACGATCACCTCCGCTGCCACCACCTGTTTCTGGAACGACTACCGGATCAACATCATCGACACGCCCGGCCACGTCGACTTCACCGTCGAGGTCGAGCGTTCGCTTCGCGTCCTCGACGGCGCCGTCGCCGTGTTCGACGGTGTCGCCGGCGTCGAGCCCCAGACCGAAACGGTGTGGCGTCAGGCCGACCGCTACGGCGTGCCCCGCATGTGCTTCGTCAACAAGCTCGATCGCACCGGTGCCGACTTCTACTTCTGCCTCGACACGATCAAGGAGCGTCTGACCCAAGACGTCGCCGTGATCCAGCTGCCCATCGGCATCGAAGCCGACTTCCTCGGCATCGTCGACCTCGTCAAGATGAAGGCGCTCGTCTGGGCCGCCGCCGTCGACGAGAAAGACCTCGGTGCGACCTACGAAGAGGTGGACATCCCGGCCGAGTACGCCGACAAGGCCGAGGAGTTCCGAGGCTTGCTGGTCGAGGCCGTCGCCGCCACCGATGACGACCTCATGATGAAGTACCTCGAGGACGAGGAGATCACCGAGGACGAGCTCAAGACGGCGCTTCGCGCCGCCACGATCGACAACAAGCTCGTCCCGATCCTCTGTGGCACGGCGTTCAAGAACAAGGGCGTGCAGCCCCTCCTCGATGCCGTCATCGACTACCTCCCGTCGCCCACCGAGCTTCCCCCGGTCACCGGCCTTCACTACAAGACCGGCGAAGAAGAGACTCGTCAGGCCTCCGACAACGAGCCGTTCTCTGCGCTCGCCTTCAAGGTCATGGCCAACCCCGGAGCCGGTGGCGGCAAGCTGACCTACTTCCGGGTGTACTCCGGAACCGTCGAAAAGGGCGGCCAGCTGCTCAACACCCGCACGGGCAACAAGGAGCGGATGGGCCGCCTCCTCGAGATGCACGCTGCGAAGCAGGAAGACCGCGATGTCGCCATGACCGGCGACATCCTCGCTGCGATCGGCATGAAGGACGTCCGTACGGGCGACACCCTCAGCGATGACAAGGCGACGATCGTCCTCGAGTCGCTCGAGTTCCCCGACCCCGTCATCCACGTCGCCGTCGAGCCGAAGACCAAGGCCGACCAGGACAAGATGGCCAAGGCCCTCCAGTCCCTCGCCGAAGAGGATCCGACGTTCAGCGTCCGGACCGATGAAGAGACCGGTCAGACCATCATCGCCGGCATGGGCGAGCTCCACCTCGAGGTGCTCGTCGACCGCATGATGCGCGAGTTCAAGGTCGACGCCACCGTCGGCAAGCCGCAGGTCGCCTACCGCGAGACCATCACCGACACGGTCGAGAAGGACACCTACACCCACAAGAAGCAGACGGGTGGTACGGGTCAGTACGCCGAAGTCACCATCATGATGGAGCCCTCGGGCCCCGGTGGCGGCTACGAGTTCGTCGACAAGATCACGGGTGGTCGTATCCCCCGTGAGTACATCCCGTCGGTCGATGCGGGCATCAAGGACGCAATGACCACCGGCGTGCTCGCCGGCTTCCCCACCGTCGACGTGCGTGTCACGCTCCTCGACGGCAAGTTCCACGACGTCGACTCCTCGGAGATGGCGTTCAAGATCGCCGGAACCATGGCGTTCAAGCAGGTTGCAAAGCGGGCGAAGCCCACCCTGCTCGAGCCGACCATGGCCGTCGAAGTCGTCACCCCTGAGGATTACATGGGTGATGTGATCGGCGACCTCAACTCACGTCGAGGCAAGGTCGGCCAAATGGAAGTTCGTGGCAACAATCAAGTTGTCTCGGCTCAGGTTCCGCTGTCGGAGATGTTCGGTTACTCAACCGACCTCCGCTCCAAGACCCAGGGTCGTGCCACCTACACGATGCAGTTCCACAGCTACCAGCAAACGCCCGGCAGTGTGCAAGAGGAAATCGTCAAGCGCATCCAGGGCGAGTGAGCCCACTCAAGTAACCACCCGAGAACTGACTCGTTCCGGAAACCCCCGGCCTGGCCGGTCAATGAAAGAGACGAAAGATGGCGAAGGAAAAGTTCGAACGTAATAAGCCGCATGTGAATGTGGGGACCATGGGTCATATCGACCATGGGAAGACCACGTTGACTGCTGCGATCACGAAGGTTCTGTCGGATCGTGTCGAGGGGAACAACGCGACGGCGTTCGAGAACATCGACAAGGCGCCTGAAGAGCGTGAGCGTGGCATCACGATCAACGTGTCACACGTTGAGTATGAGACTGATAATCGGCATTACGCGCATGTCGACATGCCGGGTCACGCTGACTACATCAAGAACATGATCACTGGTGCGGCTCAGGTCGATGGTGCGATTCTGGTGGTGTCGGCTGCTGATGGTCCGATGCCTCAGACTCGTGAGCACGTGCTCCTTGCCCGTCAGGTCGGTGTGCCTGCGATCGTGGTCGCGTTGAACAAGGCTGACATGGTCGATGATGAAGAGCTTCTTGAGCTGGTTGAGCTCGAGGCTCGTGAGCTGTTGTCTGAGTATGACTTCCCGGGTGATGACTGCCCGGTGGTGCACGTCTCGGCGTTGAAGGCCCTCGAGGGTGATTCTGACGCTGGTGACAAGGTGATGGAGTTGATGGCTGCGGTGGATGAGTACATCCCTGAGCCTGAGCGTGATTTGGATAAGCCGTTCTTGATGCCGATTGAGGATGTGTTCTCGATCACGGGTCGTGGCACGGTGGTGACTGGCAAGGTCGAGCAGGGCATCGTGAACACGGGCGACAGCCTGGAGATCATTGGTATCAAGGACACGCAGACCACCACTTGCACGGGTGTTGAGATGTTCCGGAAGTTGTTGGATCAGGGTCAGGCTGGCGACAACATCGGTGCGTTGCTCCGCGGTATTGAGAAGGATGAGGTTCAGCGTGGTCAGGTGTTGGCCAAGCCGGGCAGTATCACGCCGCACACTGATTTCGAGGCTCAGGTGTATGTGTTGACGAAGGAGGAGGGCGGTCGTCATAAGCCGTTCTTCGCGAATTATCGTCCGCAGTTCTATTTCCGTACGACTGATATCACGGGTGCGGTGACGTTGCCTGAGGGTACGGAGATGTGTATGCCGGGTGATAACACCGACATGTCGGTTGAGTTGATCAACCCGATCGCGATGGACGAGGGTTTGCGTTTCGCTATTCGTGAGGGTGGTCGTACTGTCGGCGCCGGTCGCGTCACCAAGATCGTCAAGTAGGGATACCGACCATGGCAGCCAAGCAGAAGATCCGCATCCGCCTCAAGGCATACGACCACGAGGTCGTGGATCAGTCGACAACCAAGATCGTCGAGACCGTCGCTCGCACCAACGCAGAGTTCCGCGGTCCGATCCCGTTGCCGACCGAGAAGCACCGGTTCTGTGTGATCCGGTCGCCGCACAAGGACAAGGACAGCCGCGAGCACTTCGAGATGCGTGTTCACAAGCGTCTGATCGACATCCTCGAGCCGAACCCCAAGACGGTCGACTCGCTCCAGCGGCTCGAGCTGCCCGCCGGTGTTGACATCGAGATCAAGATTCAGCAGCTGTGACAGTCTCCGCTTGAAGCGGAGATGACGCCGCGGCTCCGAGCATGCGGCCGAAACGAAAGGTTTGAGCGAACCAGCTCGAACGAATCAGCTCAGAACGAACAGGAGCCCGGGTCCGATGGACCCGGGCTCTCTGTGTCTGAAGACCCGGGGCCGTCGTGCTGACCCCGCCGCGGGACCAACGTTGCTCGACGACCGGCCGAGAGTGGAACCGAGGCAAACCGCCGCGGCTGACTCGATTCCGGCGGGGCGCTCGATTGCTGAAGGACGCCCTCCACGTACAGGGACAGCAGGGTCGGATTTGATACAGCAAATCGGTCCTTCGTCATCGATTCGTCACATCGGAGCTCAACGGCGGTCGGCCCGCAGTCGAAGCGCTGGCGACGGTCGAAGCGCTGACGACGGTCAGGCCGTGCGACCGCGCTCCGTCTCGAGCCCTGGCTCGTGTCCGGTCTCGCGCCCCGCTTCTCGTATGGCGGACTCGCGCCGCGCCGAGTCGATGTGTTCGGTGACGGCGCGAACGCGGGGATGAGATCGAAGCCGGCCGAGCATGCGCGCTCGGAGCGGGCCGATGCTCCCGACGCTCACGTCGAGCATGTCCGCGATCTCTCGGTAGCTGTAGGGCGTCTCCGCGAACAGCAGATGGAGCAGCTGGGTGTCGCGCCCATCGAGGGTGCCCATCGCCTCGGTGACGGCGCGTTGCTGCGCTTCGGAGAACTCGAGCTCGGCCATGGCCGGATCGTCGACATGGCGAGGAAACACGAACGCGAGCACGACGGCGTCGTCGACGGTCTCGAAGTCGGTCGGTGATTCCCGGCGTCGCTTGGCCTTGAGGCAGTGGTTCCTCGCCACCTGGGCAATCCACGCTGGCAGCGTCGACGCGCTGCGGATCTGGCCTCGGTTCTCGAGCAAGCTCAGGAACGTCGCTTGAAAGACCTCGTCGGCGTCGGAGGAGGACAGCCGGAACGAAGCCGTGACGGCGGTGACGGCGGGACCGTACCGCTCGAGGGCCGCCTCGAACGCCCAGGCTTCGCTTCGACGGAGGCCGTCGAGAATCGTCCTGGCCGCGTCTTCCATGGGCGAGGACGTTATCGGGCAACCGCTCGCCGAGCGGAATCGAGTTGGGTGGAAAGACGTCGTGCGCTCAGTAGTATCTCTCGGTCCGGCTCCCGCTGGATGAAGTTCGAGCAGGCCCGGTGACGATCAGTTCCGGGAACCCCTTGGCACAACCGATCCACGCTCCGCACGAACCCGCCGCTCGCACTGGCCTCTTGGTCAGTCTCCCGGTGGTGCCGTCCGGAGCATTGACGTGAACGGCCGCTCCTCGGCGGCCCGCTGACGGAAGACACAACCATGACGCAAAAGGCGATTGTCGGCGAAAAAGTCGGCATGACACAGGTCTGGGACGACGACAACAAGATCGTTCCCGTGACCGTTGTGCGAGTCACCCCCTGCCGGGTCGTGCAGATCAAGACCCCGGAGACCGACGGCTACAGCGCCATCCAGGTCACCACGGGCGATCGCGACCCCAAGAAGCTGAACCGGCCCGAGGCCGGTCACTTCGCCAAGAACGGTGTTGCCCCTGGCCAGGATCTCGTCGAGCTTCGCCTCGACGACGTGTCCAGCTACGAGGTCGGCCAAGAGATCGTCGCCGAGACGTTCGAGGCCGGCGAGATGGTCGATGCCATCGGCACCTCGAAGGGCAAGGGCTTCACCGGTGTGATGAAGCGCCACAACTTCGCAGGCCAGCGCGCCACGCACGGCGCCCACCTCGTGCACCGCATGCCCGGCTCGATCGGCCAGTGCGCAACGCCGGCCCGAGTGTTCAAGGGCACCCGCATGGCGGGCCGTTCCGGTGGCGAGCGGGTCACCACCCAGAACCTCACCATCGTCAAGGCGGAGAACGACAACTCCCTGCTTCTCGTGAAGGGCTCCGTGCCCGGACCGAAGGGCGGACGGGTCATCATCCGCAACGCGATCAAGCAGCCGACCAAGGTGGATGCCTGATGTCGAAGAAAGTCACTGTCGAACTCGATCCGGCCGTGTTCGGTCTCGAGCCGAACGTGCCCGTGATGCACCAGGTCGTCAACGCTCAGTTGGCCGCCAAGCGTGCCGGCACCCACAGCACCAAGACCCGGGCCGAGGTCCGCGGCGGTGGTGCAAAGCCTTGGAAGCAGAAGGGCACCGGTCGTGCTCGTGCCGGCTCGAGCCGCTCACCGATCTGGATCGGTGGCGGTATTGCTCACGGACCCAAGCCTCGCGACTACTCCGAGCGCACCAACAAGAAGATGAAGCGTCTGGCGCTGCGCTCCGCTCTCTCCGATCGGGCCGCTGAGTCCAAGGTCGTCGTGGTCGACGACTGGAACTTCGACGCTCCCTCCACCAAGGCCGCGAAGTCGACACTGAGCGAGCTCGGCGTCGAGGGTCGCATCCTCGTGGTGCTCGGTCGTGACGACGACAACGCAGCCAAGAGCTTCCGGAATCTTCCCGAGGCCCACGTGCTCGTCGCCGATCAGCTCAACACTTACGACGTCTTGCTCAACGACTACGTCGTGTTCTCCCAGGCCACGCTCCCCTCGAGCGCGGCACCCGAAGCCAGCGAGCCTGCTGCGAGTGACGAGGAGGCCTCGGCATGAAGGATCCGCACGACGTGATCATCCGTCCAGTGGTGACGGAGAAGACCTACATCCAGGTCGAGCAAACGAACACCTACACCTTCGTCGTCGCACCGTCGGCCTCGAAGCCCGAAATCAAGGACGCCATCGAAGCCATCTTCGACGGCGTGAAGGTCAGCCGGGTCAACACCCTCAACCGCAAGGGCAAGCGGGTGCGGAACCGGCGCAACAACACCTTCTCAAAGCGGTCCGACACCAAGCGAGCCATCGTCACCCTCTCCGAGGGCGAGATCGAGCTCTTCACCAGCTGAGGATCTGAACGATGGCCATTCGCAAACGCAAGCCAACCAGTCCCGGTCGCCGGTTCCAGACCTCTTCGGATTTCTCCGAGGTCACCCGGTCCAAGCCCGAGAAGTCGCTGCTCGCAAAGCAGCACTCCACCGGCGGACGCAACAACTACGGTCGCAAGACCGCCCGTCACCGCGGTGGCGGCCACAAGCAGCGGTATCGCGTCGTCGACTTCCGCCGCAACAAGGACGGGATTCCCGCAACCGTTGCGTCGATCGAGTACGACCCGAACCGCAACTGCCGCATCGCCTTGCTGCATTACCACGACGGTGAGAAGCGTTACATCCTCGCCCCCCGTGGTCTGCAGGTCGGCGACAAGCTCCGCTCAGGCGCCGGCTCTGACATTCGCCCCGGCAACGCCATGCCGATGCGCTACATCCCCGTCGGTACCGTCGTCCACGCTGTCGAGCTCAAGATCGGCGGCGGCGCCCGTATGGCTCGCTCCGCCGGTACGAGCGTGCAGCTCGTCGCCAAGGAAGGCGAAACCGCCACCTTGCGACTCCCCTCCACCGAGATGCGCCGCGTCTCGATCGACTGCATCGCCACCGTCGGTGAAGTCGGCAACGCCGAGCACGAGCTCATCAAGATCGGCAAGGCCGGACGGGCCCGCTGGAAGGGCAAGCGCCCCCAGACCCGTGGTGTTGCCATGAACCCGGTCGACCACCCCCACGGTGGTGGTGAAGGCAAGACCTCCGGTGGACGCCATCCAGTGTCGCCATGGGGTCAGCCGGAAGGCCGTACCCGTAAGAAGGGCAAGAAGTCCGATGACCAGATCATCCGCCGCCGGCGGACTCGTGGCGGACGGAGGTAACCGATGCCGCGCAGCCTGAAAAAGGGACCCTTCGTCGACGAGCACCTGCTCAAGAAGGTCGACGAACTCAACGAGAAGAACGAAAAGCGCGTCGTCAAGACGTGGTCACGCCGTTCGACCATCATCCCCGACATGGTCGGCCACACCATCGCCGTCCACGACGGTCGCAAGCACGTCCCGGTGTACATCACCGAGTCGATGGTCGGCCACAAGCTGGGTGAGTTCTCGCCCACCCGCACCTTCCGGTACCACGCCGGTCAAGAGAAGTCGGGTCGCCGATGACCGGGCTCAAGACCAACGAGCGTCCGGGCACGCGTGCCCAGGTCCGCTACCTGCGGATGTCGGCTTCGAAGGCGCGGGTCGTTCTCGATCTGATTCGTGACAAGCGAGTCGCCGAGGCCAGCCAGATCCTCGAGTTGTCCGAGCGTCTCGCCGCTCGCGAGGTCGCCAAGGTCCTCAACTCGGCGGTCGCGAACGCTGAGCACAACGACGAGATCCCGGCCGACGAGCTGTACGTCTCGGCGTGCTACGCCGACGAGGGCCCGACCCTCAAGCGGTTCCGTCCCCGTGCTCGAGGCCGTGCCGGTCGAATTCACAAGCAGACCTGCCACATCACCGTCGTGGTCAGCCGTCTGTCCACCGAGGAACTCGATCGTCTGCGCGAGCAGGCGGCCGCCAAGGGTTCCGCCTCCTCCGACGCTGCAGCGCAGCGCCGTGCCCGTGTGGCCCGTAGCCGTGGTGAAGAGGCAGAGGCCGAAGAAGTCGAGACGGACGAGGTCGAGGCAACTGAAGAGGCCGTCACCGACGAGGCCGCAACCGACGAGGCAGTCACGAGCGAGGCCGAGACCGACACCGGTTCCGAAGCCACGAGCGACGCGGTCGATTCCGACGACGACGGCGAGTCGAACGCCACCGACGAGAGCCCCTACGGCGATGGCAGCCATGCGCTGATCGACGGCGATCCCGACCAGATGCCCGATGGCTTCCCGGTCAAGGGGAACGCTGATTCGAAGCTCTACCACAACGAGGACAGCCCGTTCTACGGACGGACCAAGGCCGAGGTGTGGTTCGCCAGCGACGAGGCGGCGGAAGCCGCTGGCTTCTCCAAGCCCGAGTCGCAGCAGAAGAAGGAAGCGGAGGCCGCCGACGGCGACGCTGCCGAAGACGACCAGAAGGACGACGCCTGATGGGCCAGAAGATCAACCCGTACGGCTTCCGTCTCGGTGTCACCACCGACTGGAAGTCACGCTGGATCGCCGATCGCCAGGAATACCGCGACTACCTCATCGAGGATTCGGCCATCCGTAACTACCTCATGGAGCAGCTGCCAAACGCAGCGATCTCCCGTATCGAGGTGGAGCGCACCCGCGACAAGCTGCAGATCGATGTACACACCGCTCGTCCCGGCATCGTGATCGGCCGCAAGGGCTCCGAGGCGGATCGTCTCCGCCAGGGTCTCGGCAAGATCACGGGCAACCCCCGGGTCAAGCTCAACATCATCGAGATCAAGCAGCCCGAGCTCGACGCCGCCCTGATCGCTCAGGGTGTCGCCGATCAGCTCGCCGGTCGTATGGCCTTCCGCCGTGCGATGAAGCGTGCCGTGCAGAACGCCATGAAGGCCGGCGCCAAGGGCATCCGGATCCAGAGCTCGGGTCGCCTCGGCGGCGCTGAGATGGGCCGTGTCGAGTGGTACCGCGAAGGTCGAGTCCCGCTGCACACGCTGCGCGCCGACATCGACTACGGCCTGCGTGAGGCTCACACCACCGCCGGTCGAATCGGCGTGAAGGTGTGGCTCTACAAGGGCGACATCCTTCCCTACAAGGCCAGCAACGACAAGGCCGCCAAGGAAGCTGCGATGGCCACCGGCGAAGCCGCTGGCGAAGCACCGATGCCCGTCGTCTCCTCCTCTCGTCGTCCGGCCAAGGCCGACGACGCGACTCCGGAGACACCGGCCGACGAGCCAGCACCGCTGGTCAAGGAAGCCGATCCAGAGTTCGAACGTCTGCTGGCTGAAGAGGAGGCCATCGAGGCCACCCTCAAGGACAAGTCCGGCGACGAGAAGTTCCGCGAAGGAGATGCGGACTGATGTTGATGCCAAAGAAGGTCGCACACCGCAAGCACCACCGCGGTCGTCGCACGGGCCAAGCCAAGGGCGCCACCAGCGTGGCGTTCGGCGAGTACGGGATTCAGGTCCTCGAGCCCGGGTGGCTCACCGCTCGCCAGATCGAGGCCGCACGTATCGCCATGACCCGCCACATCAAGCGTGGCGGCAAGGTCTGGATCAACGTGTTCCCCGACAAGCCCGTCACGCAGAAGCCCGCCGAAACCCGCATGGGTTCCGGCAAGGGCAACCCTGAGCGTTGGGTCGCCGTGGTCAAGCCGGGCCGGGTCATCTTCGAGATGTCCTACCCCGACCCCGAGATCGCCAAGGGCGCCCTCGACCGTGCCATCCAGAAGCTGCCGGTCAAGGCTCGCATCATCACCCGAGAGGACGGCTTCGATGGCTGACGCCACCATCACCGACCAATCCGATGCCGAGCTCGAAGAAGCTCGCGCCGAAGCCAAGCGTGAACTGTTCAACCTGCGTTTCCAGCTCGCCACCGGCCAGCTCGAGAACAACGCCCGGTTGGGTCAGGTCCGCCGCCAGGTGGCCCGCATCAACACCGAGATCCGGGCCCGAGAGCTCGCCGCTGCCACCAAGGGAGAGTCGTGATGGCCGCCGATACCGAGGCAACCCCCGACGCCGCTGAAGAGCGGGCTCGACGCAAGGTCCGCGAGGGCATCGTCAAGTCGAAGAAGATGGACAAGACCGTCGTGGTCGAAGTCGTCCGTCGTTCTCGTCACCCCCAGTACAACAAGACGGTCCAGAGCCACAAGCGCTACTACGTGCACGACGAGGAGAACACGCTGAACGAGGGTGACCTCGTCCGGATCGTGGAGACCCGTCCGATGTCGAAGCTCAAGCGCTGGCGTCTGCTCGAGATCCTGGAGCGCGCACGATGATCCAGCAAGAGTCGCGACTCCGTGTCGCCGACAACTCCGGCGCCCGCGAGGTGCTGTGCATCAAGGTGCTCGGTGGCTCACGCCGCCGCTACGCCTCGATCGGCGACATCTTCGTCGCCACCGTCAAGGACGCCATTCCCGGCGCCCAGGTCAAGAAGGGCGACGTCGTCAAGTGCGTCGTCGTCCGCACGAAGAAGGAAAAGCGTCGTCCAGACGGCAGCTATATCCGCTTCGACGAGAACGCGGCAGTGCTCATCAACGAGCAGAAGCAGCCGCGCGGCACCCGCATCTTCGGCCCGGTCGGCCGTGAGCTGCGTGACAAGCGCTTCATGCGCATCGTGTCGCTCGCCCCGGAGGTCCTCTGATGAAGGTTCGCAAAGGTGATCGAGTCCGGATCATGTCCGGCAAGGACGCAGGTCGCGAGAGCGTGATCTCGGCCGCCTTCCCGGCGACGGGCAAGGTCAAGGTCGAGGGCTACAACATCGCCAAGCGCCACACCAAGCCTCGTTCGGCCGAAGAGCCCGGCGGCATCCTCGACAAGGAGATGCCGATGGATGCGTCCAACGTGGCGATCCTGAGTCCGTCGGATGGCAAGCCCACTCGTGTTGGCTACAAGGTCGGCGACGATGGCTCCAAGGTCCGAGTGTGCAAGCGCACCGGCGCCGAGATTCCCGAGGTGGAGGCATGAGCACGACCATGGTCCCCCGCCTCAAGACGAAGTACAACGACGAGATCCGCACGGCTCTCAAGGACGAGCTCGAGCTCCCGAACATCATGATGGTGCCGGCGCTCGAGAAGATCGTCGTCAACATGGGCGTCGGTGGCGCTCTGCAGAATTCCAAGCTGCTCGACGGGGCGGTCGCCGATCTCACGGCGATCACCGGTCAAAAGCCCATCGTCACCAAGGCCAAGAACTCCATCGCCAGCTTCAAGCTGCGTGAAGGCAACGCCATCGGCACGAAGGTCACCCTTCGCGGCGATCGGATGTGGGAGTTCTTCGACCGACTCACCTCGCTGGCGATTCCTCGCATCCGCGACTTCCGTGGCCTCAGCCCTCGATCCTTCGACGGCCGTGGCAACTACACCTTTGGTCTGAACGAACAGTTGATGTTCCCCGAGATCGACTACGACACCGTCGACGTCACTCGCGGTATGGACATCACGATTGTCACGACCGCCAAGACCAATGCCGAGGGCAAGGCTCTGCTCGATGCCTTCGGATTCCCGTTCCGACGCGATGGGCAGGCCCAGTAATGGCGAAGAAAGCACTGATCGAGAAGCAGAAGAAGACACCGAAGTTCAAGGTGCGGGGTTACACCCGTTGCCAGCGCTGCGGTCGGCCGAAGGCGGTTTACCGTCGCTTCGGCTTGTGCCGAGTGTGTCTCCGTCAGATGGCGCATGCGGGCGAAATCCCCGGCGTCACCAAGGCCAGTTGGTGAGGAGGAACGTTTCATGTCAATGACCGATCCCATCGCCGACATGCTCACCCGCATTCGGAACGCGAACATCGCAATGCACGACGAGGTCTCCATGCCGTCGTCGAAGCTGAAGCTGGCGCTCGCCCAGGTGTTGCTCGACGAGGGTTACATCGATTCCTTCGACAGCCAGGACAACGATGGTGCAGACCTCCCCTCCGTGGGGCGCACGCTCACCATCGCCATGAAGTACTCGCCTGAGCGCGAGCGCGTCATCAGCGGCATCAAGCGCGTGTCCAAGCCCGGACTGCGCGTCTACACCAAGTCAGATCAGATCCCGCGAGTGCTCGGTGGCCTTGGTGTCGCCGTGCTCTCCACCAACAAGGGGCTCCTCACCGATCGCGAGGCCCGCAAGGGCAAGGTCGGTGGCGAGGTGCTCTGCTACGTCTGGTAGGCCGGTATGTCTCGTATTGGAAACGCACCCATCACCGTGCCCTCGGGCGTTGACGTCAACGTCAGCGGCGCGAGTGTCACGGTCAAGGGCCCGAAGGGCGAGCTCGGTATCGAGCTCCCCGAGGCCATCTCGGCGTCGATCGATGAATCGACGCTCAACGTCAGCCGGGCAAACGACGAGCGCCAGTCAAAGGCGCTCCACGGTCTCAACCGCTCGCTTCTCCACAACATGGTGATCGGCGTCAGCGAAGGGTTCCGCAAGGATCTCGAGATCATTGGCGTCGGCTACCGAGCCAACGCCAAGGGCCCCTCGAAGCTCGAGCTCTCGCTCGGCTACAGCCACTCCATCGAGGTCAATGCCCCCGATGGCATCACCTTCGATGTCCCCGAGCCCACCAAGATCGGTGTGATCGGGATCGACAAGCAGGTCGTCGGTCAGGTCGCAGCCGAAATTCGTGGCTACCGCAAGCCCGAGCCCTACAAGGGCAAGGGCGTTCGCTACGTCGGCGAGCGTGTCGTCCGCAAGGCCGGAAAGGCAGGCAAGTAATGGCGTCCAAGACCAATCCCCGCGCAGCCAGCCGCAGCCGTCGTCAGTTCCGTGTCCGCAAGAAGGTCATCGGTACCCCCGAGCGTCCTCGTCTTGCCGTGTTCCGATCGAACAAGCACATCAGCGTGCAGATGATCGACGACACCACCGGCACCACGCTGGCAGCAGCGTCCACCTACGAGGCCGACCTTCGCGGCGGCAGCGGCTCTGTCGCTGGCGCCACCTCGGTCGGCACCCGCATCGGCGAGCGGGCCAAGGCCGCCGGCATCAACACCGTGGTGTTCGACCGCGGCGGTAACCGATACCACGGTCGAGTCGCGGCGTTGGCAGATGCCGCTCGCGAATCCGGACTCGAGTTCTAGGAGAGCCACGATGGCCAACGAACGAAACGATCGAGACGACGGGCGCGAGTCCAGAGTCATCACCATCAACCGTGTCGCCAAGGTGGTGAAGGGCGGCCGTCGCTTCGCCTTCACTGCGCTGGTGGTGCTCGGCGACGGCAACGGCCGCGTCGGCCTCGGCTACGGCAAGGCGAAGGAAGTTCCCCTCGCCATCCAGAAGGGCACCGAAGAGGCCCGCAAGCTCATGTTCGATGTTGCGATGGCCGGCGGCACCGTCACCCATCCCATCATCGGCATCAACGGCGCCGGCCGAGTCATGCTCAAGCCGGCCGCCCGTGGTACCGGCGTCATCGCCGGTGGCGCCGCACGAGCCATCCTCGAAGAGGCTGGCGTGCGCGACGTCATCTGCAAGTCGCTCGGCTCCGCCAACCAGATCAACGTGGCTCGCGCCACGATCGATGCGCTCGCCAACCTGAAGCGCCCGGACGAGGTTGCTCGTCTTCGTGGTCTCGACGCCTCGGAGTTCACTCCGAAGGGTCTGCTCGACGCCTACAACGAAACCAAGCGTGGCGGGTCCGCCCCGAGCGAAACCGTCGAGGCCTGATCATGGCTGAACTCAAGATCACCCAGGTTCGGTCGGCGATCGGCACCAAGCCCAAGCAGCGTGGCACCCTCCGTGCCCTCGGCCTGCGCGGGATTGGCAAGTCGAACGTCTTGACCGACAAGCCCGAGGTCCGTGGCATGCTCGCACGCGTGCCCCACCTCGTGACCGTCGAGGAAGTCTCATGAAGCTGCACGATCTCAAGCCCGCCGAGGGCTCCCGCAAGGCCGGGAAGCGCAAGGGTCGCGGTATCGCCGGCAAGGGTGGCAAGACCGCCGGCCGCGGTACCAAGGGTCAGAAGTCTCGCGGACGCGGCAAGGTGCGCGTCGGCTTCGAAGGCGGCCAGCTCCCGATGCAGGTCCGGATTCCGAAGCTTCGCGGCTTCGACAACCCGTTCCGTGTCGAGTACCAGGCCATCAACCTCGACACCATCACCGAGTCCGGTCTCACCGAGGTCACGCCCGAGGCGCTCTTCGAGAAGAGCCTCATCGGCAAGAACGCCCTGGTGAAGATCCTCGGACGTGGCGAGCTCTCTGGAGCCGTCACCGTGAAGGCACATGCCTTCTCGAAGTCGGCCGAAGAAGCGATCACCGCCGCCGGTGGTTCGGTGGAGAAGCTGCCGCTTCCGTTCGCCGTGCGTCCGCCGTCGTCGGGCAACCAGCACATGAACCGCTGACGCACGTCTCGTCGTCAACGATCTGAAGAACAATCTGTGGTCGAGTGGGGCACCGTTGCCGGTCAGTCAATGATCGATGGCGGTGCCCGTTCTCGTTTCCCCCGCATCTAAACTCACGCCAGTTCTCGCTCCGACCTAAGGGCCGCCCGTGTCAACCCTCATGAACGTGTTCCGCACCGCGGAACTCCGAAACAAGATCCTCTTCACCTTGTTCGTGCTGGCCGTGTATCGGCTGGGCAACCAGATCCCGGCGCCGGGCACGAACCTCGAGGCGATCGAAGCGCTGCGCGATCAGACCGACGACGCCACCGGCGGCTTCTTCGGCTACCTCAACCTGCTCACCGGCAACGGCCTCGGATCCTTGAGCTTCTTCTCGCTCGGCATCCTCCCGTACATCACGAGCTCGATCATCATCCAGATCCTCACGGTGGCGATTCCCAAGCTCGAGGAATGGCAGTCGCAGGGTCAGGTCGGGCAGCGCAAGATCACGCAGTGGACGCGCTACATCGCCATCGCCCTTGCGCTGGTGCAGAGCACGAGCATCGTCTTCTTGATCAACCGGAACCCAGCCGCCTTCTTCGGCACCCCGGTCGATCTGTTCCCCAACGGCAGCGCATTCCGGATCCTGCTCGCCGTGAGTTGTATGACCGTCGGAACCGCCGTGTTGATGTGGCTCGGCGAACTGATCAGCCAGAAGGGCATCGGCAACGGCATGTCGCTGCTGATCATGGCCTCGGTCGTCTCGACGCTCCCCGGCCTCGGTATCCAGATCAATGCGCTCAAGGGCGTCGTCGGCCTGGCCATCGCCCTCGTGCTGCTCATTCTGCTCACGGCCGGCATCGTGTTCGTCGAGCAGGGCCAGCGTCGGATTCCGGTCAACTTCGCTAAGCGCGTCGTCGGGCGCAAGCAGTACGGCGGCAACAACTCCTACATCCCGCTGAAGGTCAACCAGGCGGGCGTCATCCCCGTGATCTTCGCCTCGTCGCTTCTGCAGCTTCCCGGCCTGATCGTCAACGTCTTGCCGACGAGCGGCAACATCAACCCCGCGACCGGTATCTCCGATGACCCCAACTGGGGCGATCAGGTTCGCCAGTTCATCAACAACAATCTCTTCCAGCCCGACAACCTCGGCTACATCCTGGTGTTCGGTCTGTTGATCGTCGGGTTCGCCTACTTCTACAACTCGATCGCCTTCGACCCGGTCCGCCGAGCCGACGAGCTCCGCAAGTCGGGTGGCTTCATTCCCGGTATTCGCCCCGGCCCTCAGACCGAGCGGCACCTCGCCAAGATCCTCAACCGGATCACGTTCCCCGGCTCGGTCTTCCTGGCCGTCGTCGCCCTCATCCCGTCCGCCGTGCTCGCTCGCTACATCGGCGGCAACGGCGGCGCCTCGAACCTGCTCGGCTTCTCCGGTGTCTCGATCCTCATCGCCGTCGGCGTTGCCCTCGAAACGATGAAGCAGATCGACTCGCAGCTGATGAGCCGAAACTACGAGGGTTTCCTCAAGTAGTCCCGTTCCGTACATCGAGCATCGGGGCCAGCGTGTCGGGTGTGAGTGATCGTTCCTGCGGTCTTTACACACTGCGTGTGCTCTGCCACGGTGTTCGTTCCCGTGCCGGGCAACGAAGCCCGTCTCCCCCGATCCTGAGGTGATTGCCGCCATGTCGAACCCGATCCGACTCGTGATCTTCGGACGCCAGGGAGCTGGCAAGGGCACGCAGTGCGCTCGACTGATCGAGCGTTACGGCGTGGCGCACATCTCGACCGGCGACATGCTCCGCAGCGCCGTCGCCGACGGCACCGAGCTCGGACTCAAGGCCAAGGCCATCATGGATGCCGGCGACCTCGTCGGCGACGACGTCATGGTCGGCATCGTGCGCGAGCGGCTCGCACAGGCCGATGCCGCCGAGAAGGGGTTCGTCCTCGATGGTTTCCCTCGCACGACGGCACAGGCCGAAGCGCTCGTCATGATCCTCGGCGCCGACTCGCTCCACGCCGCGATCGACGTCGACGTGCCGGTCGACGAAGTCACGCAGCGGATGAAGGCACGGGGTCGAGACGACGACACCGACGAGGGCATCGCCCGACGCCTCGAGCTCTATGAGCAGGAGACTCGTCCGGTCCTCGATTGGTTCGAGGCCAGGGATCTTCTCGTGACGATCGACGGTTTCGATGCCGAAGACGTCGTCGCCGAGCGGCTCGCAGCGGCGATCGATCAGCGACTCGCCTGAGCGCCGCCGCCCGGGCCGCCCGCCGCGGCCAGGTTGCGGAAACGTGCTCCGCGTGCGCTCGTGAATCCGAGGGTCCGCTTCAGCGAAGTGAAATGAACGGCACGTCGTCTGGGCTTCGGTCGAGCAGCGTGCTCGCGCCGTCGGCCCAATCGTCTCGCCATCCTTCCAACACCGCTCGAATTGCTGCCCTCGGAAGTTCCATGTCGGTCACACCGTCGCCGATGGCGTCGACCGACTTGGCGAACTCGACCCACGTGGTACTGAGGGCCAAGGTGTAGCGAAGCGAACCTCGGCGAACCTCGATGAAGCAGAGGTCACCGCCGGGATCGCAAACAGCTTCGAGCAGCGCTCGAAACTCTGGAGGGGCCCGTACGTCGTCGACACCGACAAAGGCCCCGTTGATCGAAACCTGGCTCACCCCATTGCGCCATCCCCTCCTCGGCGCCGCCCGTTGCCACTATGGCTCCCGAATGTCGGCCCGTCCAGCTGAAGCCCTACGGGCGAGCGGCAACGGAGGGTCAGGTTCTCGGTCGGCGAGTCAGCTCTGGGGCTGTCGCCGAAGTGCGTTCGCGTCGTCGGCGATCCGGGGGAGGCTGACGACGACGCACGCGCCCGACGGTTGGTTGTCGGTGATCTCGATCGAGCCGAGGTGCTGATCGATGATGCGTCGACTGATCGCGAGGCCGAGGCCAGCGCCGCCGCCCCCGGTCGGCGCCGAGCCGTCACTCTGCCAGAACCGTTCGAAGACCTTCGCCCGTTGCTCGACCGGGATGCCCGGGCCGAGATCGCGAACGGCGACCCGCACCGACCCGTTGTGTCGACTCGCGACAATCGTCACGGGGCTGCCGTGCGGCGAGAAGCGCAGCGCGTTGCCGATGATGTTGGTGAACACCTGGCGCAAGCGGAGGTCGTCGCCGAGGACCCGAAGGCCGAGGGGTGCCTTCACGTCGACGACGGCGAGCGGGTGCGTCATGCGAAGCTCGACCGCCAATTCGTTCAAGAGGTCGCCGAGGTCGATCTGGTTGCGGGCCGGTTGATCGGACCCGGCTTCGAGTCTCGACAGATCGAGAAGCTGGTTGACCAACCGGCCGAGGTGCTCGGACTGGGCGAGCATGAGTTCCAGCGAGGTGCGATCCGGTTTGGCGAGTCCGTCGACGAGGTTCTCGAGCGTGCTCTGGAGCGCCGCCACCGGGGTTCGGAGCTCGTGGCTCGCGTTCGAGATGAACTCTTTCTGCAGGCGGTCCGACTCGGCCAACTCGGCGCTCATCTGGTTGAACGCTTCGGCAAGCTGGCCGACCTCGTCGCCGTTCGAGGCCTCGACCCGTCGCGAATAGTCACCCCTGGCCATCGTCTTGGCGGCGTCGGCCATCTGCCGGAGCGGGTACGTGAGCCCGTGGGCGAGGAACTGCACCGCCAGGAGGGCGAGCGCCCCGGCCACGATGGGCCGCAGCCACACGGGCCAGCCGAGGTGGAGGCCGATCTGACTCATCAGCGCGGTCACGGCAACGGCGGCGACGATCACGACCGACCACTTGACCTTGATCGACGAGGCCATCGGCGCCAACGGGCGCGGGCGCTGTCGTTGGGTCGACGGTCGGAGGTCGTCGTCGAGGCTCATCGAGCGTCGCCCGATCCGAATGCGTAGCCGACGCCGTGGACGGTTCGGACCACCTCGTCGCCGAGCTTGCGTCGCACCGAGCGGACGTGACTGTCGACCGTGCGGACGCCGCTGCCGTCCCGATAGCCCCAGACCATCGCCAACAGCTGATCGCGATTGAG
>CALLIQ010000144.1 GCA_938008925.1 uncultured Acidimicrobiales bacterium | reverse complement strand
TCGCCGGAGTCGAGGGCCAGGGTGATCGGGGGTGGTGTGCCCTCGACGCTCATGAACTCCGGGTGGCGTCCCTGCCAGAAAGCGGCGAACGCTCGCTCGAACATCGGGAGGTCTTCGGGGCGGCGAACCAGTGTCGCCCGGCCCGCCCAGTAGACACTCGCCCGCTCGGTCAATCCGACGACGCCGAGCGCTTGGGTGAAGTTGATCGTGGCGCTGGCTGGAACCGGAACCTGGAGCTGACGCAGCACGCGGCTGAACCCGACCGCGAGGCGCTCAGCCGCGTCGGGTGGGAGATCGATCGTCGAAGCGCCCGCGCCCTCCGGCGCGCCGTCGCCGCTCGGGTCGTTCGTTCCGATCAGGCCGAATGGGTTCTGGCCAGCCACGGGTGATCAGCCACCCGATCGGAGCAGGGCCGCCTTGACCATCTCATGGACTCCCTGATCGCTGACCCGTTTCTGGTCTTCCCGGTACTTGAGCACGGTCCCCAGTGTGGTCTCGACGAGACTCTCATCGAGGTCGGCCCGGCCGAGGGCGGCGACCGACAGCGCCCAGTCGATCGTCTCGGCGACGCCCGGCGGCTTGTAGAGGCCAAAGCCGCGCATCTGCTCGGTCATCGACGACACCTGGCGAGCGAGCGGCTCGCCGACGTGAGGAGCTCGCAACCTGACGATCGCGACCTCGCGTTCGAAGTCGGGGTGGTCGACCCAGTGGTAGAGACAACGACGCTTGAGCGCATCGTGCACGTCTCGCGTGCGGTTGGATGTCAGGACGACCAGCGGCGGTCGTTCAGCCGTGATCGTGCCGAGCTCCGGCACCGTGATCGAGTAGTCCGAGAGCGCTTCGAGCAGGAACGCCTCGAACTCGTCGTCGGCCCGGTCGACCTCGTCGATGAGCAGGACCGGACGAGCACCGTCGGTCGGCGACATGGCTTCGAGCAGCGGGCGACGGATCAGGAAGCGCTCGTTGTACAGCTCGGATTCGAGCGTGGACTCATCGGTTCCGGTCGCTCGGCCCGATGCCTCTGCGGTTCGGAGGTGGAGGAGCTGTCGGGAGTAATCCCACTCGTAGACGGCTTGTGCTGCGTCGATGCCCTCGTAGCACTGCAGGCGAATGAATGAACCGCCCAGCCAGCGTGACAGCACCTTGGCCACCTCGGTCTTGCCAACGCCCGCCTCGCCTTCGAGGAAGAGCGGGCGACCGAGGGTGATCGCGAGGAAGATCGACGTGGCGAGGCCCTCGTCGCACAGATACCCGTGCTCGGACAGCGCCGACATCACGTCATCGACGGATTCAGGTGCAGCGGTGGTCACGACGGCTGAGGCTACTGCCAACAGCGGTGACGGCCCCGATCGGTGCGGGCTCGGTGGCTCAATAGTCGCCGGCGAGGTCCCGTCGCTGCTCGGCCGAGGAGCGGGCGGCGTGACCCATGATGTTGCGAGCCATGCTCGACTCCTGGTCGGCGGAACGACTCGCATAGATCTCGGCTCGCAGCGCCCACATGTCCTGATTGTCGGGTTCGGCGAGCGCTGCGTACTCGATCAGGTGGCAGGCCATTGCCTTGTTGCCGGCGTCGAGCATCTCTTTTGCCCGCGCCATGACCGGTTCCACTCCCCCGGCCAGCTCGACCCACGCCGCAGCTTGCTCGTCGCGCGGAGCCGGCAACAGATTGTCGGGCTCGCCGTCGTACCAGCCGCCGTAGCGACGCCACACGTTGCGAACGAGGAACTGCGGATGGTCATAGACCGGACGCAGGTACGGCTGGGTCTGCAGACGCTCGGGAATCGCCACCTCGTGTAGGCACGTGTCGAGGTTCTTGCCCTGGTTCATCAGCGCGAGGGTCTGATCTTCGATGGTCTCGAGCAGTTCCGCCGTGTCGGTCAGCGCCTGCACGATGCGGTCGGCACCGAAGATCGGCAAGCCGTGGCCGGACAACAAGATCTCCGGTCGCAGCGCAGCCATCTCCCGCAACGCCTTGCCCCAGTCGGACAGGTAGCGCTGTACCTTCTGTGGATTGCCAGCGTTTGGCACGGCCCAGATGAAGAGATCGCCGGGATGCACGACGCCGAGCTCGGGAACATGGGTCCAGGTCGCGTCGTCGGTCTCACCGAGGGCGTGGTGGAGCTCGAACGTGTAGCCACCGCGATTGAACGTCAGATGCTTCGAGTAGGTGACGTCGGGGAACCGGTAGCCGTCGGGCCACGACCAGCCCGGGATATCGAGGGCGAACTGGCGGCGATTGATGGCGGTGTTCCAGCCGAGCGTGTGCTCGTAGCGATGGAAGTGATCGGGGACGTCTTCGTGGGCGTAGACCGTCGGGGCGGCCCAGCCCTTCTCCTTCGCCTCGTCTTCGAACAACGCCGTGCCGAAGACGTGATCGATGTGATGATGCGAGTAGATGGCGGCCGCGAGCGGATCGTCCGGCCGCCAGTGGCGAACCGTTTCGAACACCGTTTGGCGGTCGAACTTGCCACCGGTGTCGAGCATCACGAGACCGTCACCGGTGTCGATGGCGTTGACCGACGCAATCGACTTCAGCGTCAGCAGGTTCTCAGCGATTTCTTCCGATGCGGCCCGTGAGGTGTCGGTCGCAATGGGTTGGACCGGGTGGTGGGTGTGGACGAGATCGCCCTTGCCCTGCCAGTGCTCCTCGGCCAGTTCTCGAATCGTCGGCATCGGCCGAGACTAGGTGGTCGACCCGTCCTGGGGGAAGGTGACGGGGCGAATCGGTTCGTGCGGCGCCACGCCCCCGTAGTCAACCGATCGCGCCGGCGCGAGATACTCCGAAACCGGCCAATCCTCCGACGGAAAGCGGCAGCACAGGTAAGCGCTCGTCGCGTACACGACCTCGCGCAGCAGATCGTCACCGTCTTCTGAGATCATCTGCGGGAGTGCGCCGTATGCGATCGAGAAACTGGTCTCGGCGACGAGTCTGGCCTCGGCCCAACTCGTTCCCGGGAACTGGGCCGCATAGGTCGCCGTGCTGCCCTCGACGATCTTGTCGCGCATCGACTTGAGGTTCGCCGACATCGCCCGGCTCCGACCGACGAGGACCAGTGCGAGCGAGGGGTTGTCCCGCGCCAACTGCACGATGCCGCGAAGGATTCGCTCGGTCGATGTGAAGCGGGGGAACTGGTCACGGGTTGCGATCACCGAGGCGTAGAAGGCCTCGATCAGATCGGTCGAACGATCGCCGAGCGCCTCGACGATCGCCTCTTTCGACGAGAACCAGTAGTAGACGCGACCGACGGAGATGTGTGCCGCTTCGGCGATGTCGGACGTCGTCGCGTTGTCGACACCCTTCTCCGCAAAGACCTGCTCGGCCGCGTCGAGAATCCCCTTGATCGTCTCAGCGGACCGAACCTGCTGAGGCGTCGTTCTGAGGTCACTCTTCGCCACGGAGACACGCTATTGGGCGATGGGTTGGACAGCCCAACCGGAGTCAGGCTGTCCAACATTCACCAACACCCGACGAATTTTGATTACCCGGCGGCTTCGGCCAACGCTCGGCCGACGAGAACTCTCGCAAGATGGCTCCGATACTCCGAGTCACCGTTGAGATCCTCTGGTGGAGCGGTGCCGTCGGCGGCGACCGCCGCGGCATCGGCCGCGCTCGCTCCCGACGCCAGAGCCGACTCGACCGCCGCGGACCGCATGGGCTGCGGGCCCATGTTGACCAGTGCGACGTTGGTCGATCCGTTGGCCACCGCCGCCACACCGACGATCGCCCAATCCTGGGCCCGACGGTTGAACTTCTGGTAGCTCCAGCCCGCATCGGGGACCTTCGGCACCCGGATCTCGGTGAGGAGCTCGTCGGGGGCCAGTGCGGTCTCGAGGAATCCGGTGAAGAAGTCGGTGGCTGCGATCTCGCGCTCACCGTTCGGCCCCTTGGCCACCAGTGAGCCACCGAGGGCCAACAGCGCAGCGGGGAGGTCCGATGCGGGGTCGCCGTGAGCCAACGATCCACCGAGGGTGCCTCGATGGCGGACCGACGGGTCGCCGACCTGTGAAGCGACGTGGGCGAGGATCGGAGCGTTGGTCCGCAACATGTCGCTGGTCTCGATGGCCCGATGACGGGTCAGCGCACCGATGGCGACGTGGTCGCCGCCGTCGTTGATGTAGGAGAGGTCGCTCAGGCGACCGATGTCGACCAAGACGGCGGGGGCCGACAGTCGGAACTTCATCAAGGGAATGAGGCTGTGGCCGCCAGCCAAGAGCTTGGCATCGTCGCCATGCTCGGCGAGGGCTGCGATCGCCGCATCGGCCGAGTCGGCCTCCACGTAGTCAAAAGAAGCCGGGATCATCAGGCACCTGCCTTCGCGTCGTTGATGGTCTTCCACACTCGTTGCGGTGTGGCGGGCATGGCCATGTCGGTCACGCCGTAGGGGCTGAGGGCATCGCAGACAGCGTTGATCACTGCGGCAGCGGAGCCGATCGTGCCCGCCTCGCCGACTCCCTTCACGCCGAGGGGGTTACTGGTGGACGGCGTGGTCGTGTAGCCGGTCTGGATGTTCGGCATCTCCATCGCGGAGGGCACGAGGTAGTCCATGAGCGACGGGTTCTTGCAGTTGCCGTCGACGTCGTATTCCGCACCCTCGTAGAGCGCCTGAGCGACACCTTGGACGATGCCACCGTGCAGCTGACCTTCGACGATCAGCGGGTTGACCTGGTTGCCGCAATCGTC
>CALLIQ010000143.1 GCA_938008925.1 uncultured Acidimicrobiales bacterium | reverse complement strand
GTGGGAGTACTCCTCGAGGAAGTGGTGCTCGACCGCCCAGACGTTGTCGATTCCCAGCTGGTCGGCCAAGACCACCTGCTCGATGGCGTCGTTCAACAACCGTTCCTCGTCGCCATCACCCCAGGGCTTTGGCAGCTGATGTTCGTAGAAGATCCCGAATCGCATGTTTCCCCCTTCGCCGCGACGCTAGGTCGCTGGTTCAGTCGTGAGCAAAGACCGATCGTGAGCAGAGACCCGGTCGATGGGGCGCGCTCAACCCCGTTCGTCGAGTTCGGCGATCAGTTTCTTTGGGGCGGTGTTGCGGTAGGAGTCCTCGACGAGCTCGGCCACCTCGTCCCAGTCGGCGTGCTCGGCCAAGTCGATGCCGATCCAGCCCGACGGCCCCCAGTAGGCGGGGACGAAGAAGCGTTCGTCTTCGACGTAGGCGGCGCGCTCGTCGGCGTCGGGCATGAAGATGAGGGCTTGGTCGAAGCGGCCGGAGTGGTGGTCGCCCTTCAGGACCGCGCCGTAGCCGGCGAAGATCTTCTTCGTGAAGAAGGCGGGCCGACCGTGCGAGACCTTCACGTCAGCTCCGGGAAAGCTCATGCACAACTCGCGGAGCTTGGCGAGCACGGGATCGTCGTCGTCGAACATCTGCGGATGGGTCATCGCCCGACACTAGGTCGCAGGTGGTTGCTCTCGTTGGGAAGTCCTGACCGCCGACAGGGAATCGAACCCTGATCATCGAGTAGCCAACTCAGCGGACAGCGCCCACCAACGGGGCAACCGATCTCTTCGTGCTCGTTCTTATCTGTTGTTCGTGTGTTCTCATCATCGGACGCCGGGCACGAGTCGGCGTCGGGGATGTTCCTCGTTGTCAACGCCGGTGCTCGGGGATTGGTTCCCGCTTTCGCTGGCCTCTCGCGTCAGACCAGATCGAGGGCCGGGATCGGGTTGCGCCCTGAGTCGAGGCTCCCGGCGACGGACAGTGGCCGGAATCGGACGAAGGCGCTCGAGTGATGGAACGCCTTCGCTCGGTCGACGGCGATCGCATCGTTGTGCTCGGGCTGCGCGGTTCCGTAGGCGTACTCGGCGGCGGCTCCCGCCGACTCCCAGACCGACAGCGTGGCGACGAATGGCGGGGACCCGAAGCCGGTCGCCCACAGAAGACCAGGCGACGTCACGACCCGCCCCTCGGCCTTCGCACTCGTCTTGAAGAACCGGTAGGCGTTGGTCATCTTGAGCTTGGCCAGCGTCGCGACCACGACGGGTCCGTCGGTTTCGACCGAGCGACTTGCCCGGGTGTCGGATGGCAGGCCCGGCCACGAACCGTGTGCCCGCAACGGTGTGAGGCGTGCGTGCCAACCATCGGCCAGCCGGCGACCGACCCGGTCCGACTCGAGGTATTCGTCCAACGCATCCTCGGATTCCCAGAACGCGATCATCGCGCTGCGAGTGGGGTCGAGTCGCGGGAGGAGCGCTGAGCCGAGCGGCGAGGTGATGCCGGCGTCAGCGCTCAACAGTCCGCGGACCTTGGACGGTTTCGGCCCTCGAAACACCAGGCCGGTCGGGCCGAGCTTGGCGACGTGAACGGAGGTGATCATTTGTGAACACTTTCACAAAGTCCGGTCCGCGGGGGAGAAACGGCGCGAAATCGTCACGCGACGCGCGCTCGCTGGGCTGCGCACTCCCTGTGCCACCTTGAGCCGCGCATCGGCGCTGACCTACGTTCGACAGCGTCTCCGAGTGACGAAAGCTGGTGGCGAGATGCGGTCTGTGTCCATCCCCAAGGAGTTCGATCCCGACGACGTGGCAGCTCGCTCCGCACCCGAGGCTCGGATGTATCACGACGAGGTCACGACCAAAGAGCCGATGGCCTCGGTGCTCGCCAACAACCCCGAGATCTACTTCGTCCCGCCGAAGCGGAGCAGCGAATGGGGTCAGTGGGAGTTCCGTCCCGGCTCGTACTACGACACGACGACCGGGGCGAAGCACCCGCATTGGGCCGACGTCGATCTCCCGATCGAGACGCGTGACATCGATCGGCTGCGGAGCGACTTCGTCAGTTGGGGCTACTGCAAGATCGAGGGTGCGATCGCTCCCGACCAGATCGAGATCCTGCTCCAGCGCGTCCTGGATCAGGCCGAGGGTGAACGCCTCGCCGGGATCGCGCAAAAGACACAGAGCGGACAGAACATCAACTGTTGCGTGAACAAGGGCCGCTGCTTCGAAGCGCTGATCGAACAGGATCCGAGCGTCGTCCAGGGCGGTCCGCTCATCGAGCAACTGGTCGACGAAGCGCTCGGCAAGGGATGGATCTGCGCCTCGCTGATCGCCGCGATCTCGCTCGAGGGCGGCGTGCCCCAGGCGCTCCACCAAGATCAGGGCATCGCGCCGAACTCCCCGCACCCGCTGACCCTCAACCTCTTGACCCCGCTCACCGACATCGACGAGCGAAACGGTGGCACGCTGCTCATCCCCGGCAGTCATCGTGTGCTCACCGATGCGATGCGGTCTGGGGAGCCGGTCGGTGCGCTGCCACCGGCGATCAACCTCGATGCGAAGGCCGGGACGATCGTGATGATCGACGGTCGCATCCTCCACAGCACGGGCATCAACCACACCGACACGCCCCGCGTCGTGATG
>CALLIQ010000142.1 GCA_938008925.1 uncultured Acidimicrobiales bacterium | reverse complement strand
CGACACACTGGCGGCGAACGATGCGGTCTCGACCGTCGTCGGCTGGGCTCGGAGCGCAGACCCGCCCGCCGTCACGAGCGCGACCACGGCGGCGGCAACGGCCACGATCCACCGCTTCGATGGACGCGTCACCGACACGGTCGAGGTCGCGCCCGCAGCAGCGACGTCGGTGGCCCAGATCGAGGGGTCATCCGGCACGACCTCGAGGCGATCGGCCCGAGCACGGAGGCGGTCGGACAGTTCGTCGGCAAAGGCCTCGAGTTCAGCGTCGATCATCGTGCGTCTCCGTTCGACAGTTCGTTCTTCAGGTGGGTGAGACCCCGGTGGATCAAGGAGCCGACCGTTCCCGGCCGACACTCGAGCTGTTCCGCGATCTGCTTCTCGTTCATGCCTCCGTAGAACCGCAGCACCACCGCCGCTCGTTGGCGGAACGGCAGCGTCATCAGCACGTCGGCGAGATGTTCGTCGGCGGCGTCGGAACTCCGTTCGGGAAGGTCGGCCGCCGGTCGCTCGCGCTGCTCCCGCCCCGACGCGTCTCGACAACCGTTGAGCACGCACCGGCTGAGATAGGGCCCGGGGGCATCGATCGTCGACCAGCGGTTGAACACGGCGATGAAGGCGTCGGCCACGACATCGTGAGCCAGCGGGCTACTTCGAAGCATGAGGAAGGCGCGACGGACCTGGCCGTCGTGCTCCTCCGCATAGAAGGCGGCGAAGTCCCGGCCCTTCGACCGCTCTGGCTCGGACGAAACGGCGAGCTCGCGCCCGGTCGGCGTCGGCGTTGTTGGGGACACGTTCACCACTTTCCCACTCCCCAACTACCCGATTCCTTGCGCCGGTCGACGAGATTCTTCGCGCTTCTGGAGACTCAGCGCGCTCTCACCCGCGTTCTGGAGACTCAGCGCGCCGGGAACAGTGCATATCGCCTCCAGAACGCGAAGCGCAGCGCGCAGGGCCTCCAGAACGGGGTGGCGATGGGCGGGATGGGGCGGCATGGCGGGTCGGCGGGTCTCATTGGGAGTGCGGGGGCGCCAGCAATTAGGGTGCAGGCTTCAAACCCGAACGAAGGAAACCCCTCAATGCCTCGTATGGATCTCACTGGAGCCTCTGCCGTCGTCACCGGAGGTGCCTCTGGCATCGGTGAAGCCTCGGCCATCCAGCTCGCTGCTCTCGGCGCTCGCGTCGTCGTCGCCGACCTCAACGAGGAGAAGGGCACCGCCGTCGCAAAGGAGATCGGCGGACTCTTCGTGAAGTGCGACGTCTCCAGCGAGGAAGACGGCGCCGCCGCCGTCGCCGCCGCCTCGGAGATGGGCCCGCTGCGCGCCCTCGTCAACTCCGCCGGCCTCGGCCGCGCCGCCCGCACCGTCGACCGCAACAACGAACCGATGGCGCAGAGCGACTTCGATTTCGTCATCAAGATCAACCTGCTCGGTTCGTTCAACATGCTCCGTCAGTCGGCCGCCGCCATGGCCAAGACCGAGCCGCTCGACGCCGACGGCCAGCGTGGCGCCATCGTCAACATGGCCTCCGCGGCAGCCTTCGACGGCCAGATCGGACAGGCCGCCTACTCGGCGTCCAAGGGCGGCATCGTCGGCATGACCCTGCCGATCGCCCGCGACCTCTCCGCCGTCGGCGTGCGGGTCAACACCATCGCTCCCGGCCTCATCGACACCCCGATCTACGGCGAGGGTGAGCAGTCGGACCAGTTCAAGGCTCACCTCGGCCAGTCGGTGCTGTTCCCGAAGCGCCTCGGTTCCGGCGAAGAGCTGGCGTTCATGGTCGTCGACCTGATCACCAACCCGTACATGAACGCGGAGACCATTCGCGTCGACGGCGGCATCCGGATGCCCCCGAAGTAATCGTGTTGCACCGGCTCTGCCGGAACCCCGTGCTGTACTGACACGGTGAACTGGACCCTCTCCATCGACTTCGGCACGAGCTCGACCATCGCGGTCGCCGCTCGTGACGACGGTGGACGAGAGGTCATCGAGATCGACGGCGAGCGCCGCATGCCCTCGGTGGCATTCCTCGATGACGACGAGACGTGGGTGGTCGGCCGCAGTGCGGTCGACCTCTCATCGTCTCGACCAGGTCGGGCGGTCCGAGTCCCGAAGCGCCGACTCGGCGAGCAGACCCCGATCGTCGTCGGCGGTCGCCCTTTTCAAGCGGTCGCCGTCGCAGCCGAGATTCTTCGCTTCGCGGCCGACCGCGCCCGGCGCCACATGGGATCGGACCCGAGAGCGGTCCGCCTGACGTTCCCTGCGACGTGGAACCGGCCCCGGCGCACCCGACTGCTCGAGGCCGCAGAAAAGGCCGGTCTTCCGACCCCGACCCTTATCCCCGAACCCGTTGCGGCGGCGCACGCGCTGCCGATCGAGGTTCCCAACGGCTCACACGTCGCGATCTACGACCTCGGCGGCGGCACGTTCGACACCACCGTCGTCCGCGCCAGCGGTGGCGGCTTCGAGGTGGTCGGCCGGCCGACCGGCGACTCCGCGTTCGGCGGCGAACTGTTCGACGAGATCATCCGCAACCACATCGGCGAACAGCTCACTCCAGACGTGTGGGACGAGCTCCAAGTCTCCGACGAGCTGCCGTGGCGTCAGGCATCCGCCCGCCTGCTCGCCGAGTGCAAGCGAGTCAAGGAAGCCCTCTCCAGCCACCCGTACGGCGTTGCGGTCGTGTCGGCCCCGATCGGCATGTCGGAGGTTCGGCTCTCCCGCGACGAACTCGAAGAGCTGGTCGCCCCCTTCGTCGACGAATCGGTCGACGTGCTCGGTCGAGCGATCGAACAGGCTGGCATCACGCCGAACGACCTCGCGGTCATCCACCTCGTGGGTGGCGCGAGCCGAATGCCCATCGTCTCCGAGCGGGTCAAGGCTGCGTTCCCGGGCGTTCGGGTCGAGCAGCTCGGCGATCCCAGAACTGCGGCAGCGCTCGGCGCACCGCTCGCCGACCCCGGCGACACCCAAGTGGAGGAATCGGCGTCGGCGGAACGGTCGACGGCCGACAATGCGGCACCCCCGGCTCCTCCCGCCCAGCCCGTCCGCCCGCCGTCTCGCGACGCGGGGCTGCCCACCTCTCGCGACGCGGGTCTCCCCACCTCTCGGGATGCGGGACTCCCGCCCTCACACGACACGGCAGCCCCGCCGTCACATGACGTCGCGGCCCCGCCGCCGACGATCGTTCCCCCCATGCCCGGTGGGCCACCCACGAACGTCCCCGATCGAGGCACCGCTCCGCCGCCTCGGCTCGCCCCGGCGGCAACGCTCGGGCTCACCTCGACCGCCGATGCCGCCAAGCCATCGACCGCTCCGGCGCATGTCCCTCGGCCGACACCGGCCCCCGTCGAGCCGTCGGGCTCGGGATCCAGCCGAGGCATCCTGATCGGTGTCCTCGCCGGACTCGCACTGCTCGGCCTTATCGGCGGCGCGATCTATCTCAACGGCCGCGGTGACACATCGACGACGGCCTCGACGACCAGCACGCCGGCCCAGACAACGACGAGCGCTCCCGACGAGACCACCGGCGGCGACTCGACGACCACCGTCGCCGACTCGACCACGACAACGACGAGTGCCACAACGACCACCGGCGAAACGACCACCACGTCGGACGCGGGCACGCCGGCTGAGCCGGGCGGCCCGACCCGAAGCGACGCTCGCGAGGCCCTGCTCCGCTCGACCGACTTCGACTCGCTCGAGTGGGCGTCGGTCGATCCGCTGCCGCTCCCATCGCCGACGTGCGGCTCGAACGTCGCCATCGCCGGCCCGATCCTTACCGAGTTCATCGGCTGGTCTCGCGAGGTCGAGACCGATGGATCCACCGTGTCCAACCGCCTCGAATCCGAAATCGTCGTCCTCGGGTCCGAGGAGGTCGCCGCAGCCGAAATGCTCCGAGAGCAGGAGGTCAGCCGCAACTGCGAGACGCAAGAGGGCGTCGTCGGTCCGGACGGCCAGAGCTACGACATCACGATCCTGTCGATCGACGACGACGACTTCGTCATCGCCCCGAACGGCCAGGAGAGCTTCACGATCGGTCGGATCTATCGCAACAACTCGACGGCCGAGTTCACCTACATGATCGGCAACCGCATCCGTGTCGGCCGGAGCATCCACACGATCTGGATCCGCTCGAGCGAGCCGATCAACAACGACGAGTTGAACATCTTGCAGAGCGTGACGCTCGACGTCGTCGCTCGGATGGCCACGCTGCCAGAGTGATCCCGCCGAGCGCGATCGTCAGCGACGGACGATGAGCGTGTCTGCGGTCGAAGCGGCGTCGAACCCGATGCTCAGCACATAGTCACCCGATTCCACCGAGTGGTCACCCTGGTGGCGAACATCGAGCTGCGACCATTCGACGGTGACGTCGACGTCCACTCGCTCCCCCGCCTCGATCGCGACCCTGGCGAACCCCACGAGGCGACGCAGCGGCCGCTCGTGGTTCGATTCGGGGAGACCGCCGAAGACGAACACCACGGTCGAGCCGGCCCGGTCGCCGGTGTTGGCCACCGTCGCCCTCACTCGATCGCCGCTCGCTGAGCTGGCGACGGCGACGAGGTCCCAGCTCGTGTAGCCCAGGCCGAAACCGAACGGCCGGGTGGGCTCTACGCCGGCTCGATCCAGGTGCCACTGACCGTGGAAGAGCCCATACGTCGCTCGATCCGCGTCCGGATCGAACTCGACGTGGTGCTCCGCGTCGGCCGCCATGACGAACGGCAGCCGTCCCCCTGGCTCCACGCCGCCGAGCAGCACCTCGGCGACCGCACGACCACCCTCGACCCCCGGGTACCAGATCTGCATCACGGCCGCCGGATCGTCCAGCCACGGCATGACGATGGCGCTGCCGCCCATCACCACGACGATCACCCGCTCCGACGACTGGACCGCTGCGGCGATCAGTGCCTCGTCCGCTTGCGAAAGGCGGAGCGATCGTCGGTCACCGCCGGGATGGAACGTGGAGGTCGAGCTCGCACTCGACTCGTCCGCCGACGCCGACGCCTCGCTCGATTCGGTCGGCGGAGCGGGCGGCGCGTCGGCTCGAACCGAGCTCGGTCGACGCTCGCGGCGCGTGGGAAAGAGGTGGGCGACTTCGGCGAGCATCCCCTCGCCGATGTACTCACCTTCGTCGGCGGCGGTGTAGCCAACGACGACGACCGTGACGTCGGCATCGGCGGCGATCGAGGCATCCGTCGGATCGTGGACC
>CALLIQ010000141.1 GCA_938008925.1 uncultured Acidimicrobiales bacterium | reverse complement strand
ATCGCTCGACGCAACGAGCGCATCGAAGCCAATGATCACGGTCGCCTGGCCAATTCCGATGAGGTTTGACGTGGTCTGATCGGGTCGAGCGAGAACGACATCGCTGACCACGGGACCAGCCTTCTGGCTCAGCCCGGTCTGGTCGAGACCCTGCACGTCCCACTCATCGAGCATCGCAGCGGTCGACAGGATCTGAGCGGCCGTGACAACACCGGTTCCGCCGATGCCGGCGAGGCGCAAGCGTGCGATGTCGGCATCGTTGGCGACCGGGTCACCACACGATGGACGAGACGAGACCGAAGGTTTGGTGGTGGCATCGGCCGTTTCGGTGGTCGACACGGTCATGAAGGCCGGGCAGTCGCCCTTCATGCAGGAGAAGTCGAAGTTGCACGAGGCCTGGTCGATGGCGGTCTTGCGTCCGAGCGGTGTGTCGATCGGCTGGACCGACAGGCAGCTGCTCACGTCGCCGCAGTCGCCGCACCCTTCGCAGATCCGGTGGTTGATGACGACCCGGTGGTCGGGCGTCTCGACGGTGCCGCGGCGACGGCCCCGGCGAAGCTCCGCCGCACATGCCTGGTCGTGGATGAGGACCGTCACGCCGCCGATGGTGGCGAGCTCGGACTGGGTGTCGACGATCTCGTCGCGATCGCGAACCTCGACACCGCGTGGGAGGTCGACCCCTCGATATTTGTCGGTGTCGTCAGCGGTGATCACGACCTGCGACACGCCCTGCTCGAGCAGGATCGTCGCCAACTGCGGGACGCCGACCGGACTGACCGAGTCCTGACCTCCCGTCATGGCGACGGTGTGGTTGAACAGGATCTTGAAGGTGATGTCGACGCCCGCTCCGACGCAGTACTGGATCGCCAGCTGGCCCGAGTGGAAGTAGGTGCCGTCGCCGTAGTTCTGGAAGATGTGATCGGTGTCGACGAACGGAGCCATCCCGATCCAGTGCGCACCCTCGTTGCCCATCGCAGTGAGGCCGATGCCCTCGCCGACCCGTTCGGGCTCCATGAGCAACGTCATGCCGTGACAGCCGGTACCGGACGCCATGACGGCGCCCTCGGGGACCTTGGTGCCGTGATTGTGGGGGCAGCCGGAACAGAAGAACGGCGTGCGGTTGACGCTCAGAGGGATGAGGGATCGTTCACGGACCGGCGCGGGTGGGGGAGCGAGACGGTCGGTGAGGCGTCGTTCGAGCCGCCGGCGCAGACCGGGGGCGATCGCGTCGGCGTCGAGTTGGCCCCACGCTCGGAGCAGCGGTTCGCCGACCTCGTCGGCCTTGCCGACCACCAGCGGTTGATCGGGTCCGCCGTAGAGCGTGTTGCGGACGAGCCACTCGAGTGTCGGGTTCTTCTCCTCGATGACGACGATCTCGTCGAGGCCGGAGGCGAACCGTCGAACGATCTCGTCGTCGAATGGCACCGGCATGCGCAGATGGAGGAGGCGGATGCCGGCGCGTTCGATGTCGTCCCCGGAGAGACCGAGACGGCGCAGTGCTTCGAGCGTCTCGTAGTACGTGAAACCACTGGCGACGAGTCCGATCCATGCGTCGTCGGTCGCCCCGCCGATTCGATTGAGGCCGTTCTCTGCGCCGTACCGCTTGGCCAGAGGAAGTCGGATCTCGCGGAACTCACGCTCCACCTCCAGCATGCGAGGGCCGAGGAACCGGGCTGAGGGCGTGCAGCGCCAGACCTCGCCGTCGACCTCGATCGTCGGCATCACGGGCGGCGAGTCGAGCACGGGCAGGTCGACGACTCCAGATCCGTCGGCCACCGCCGTGACCACCTTCATCGACGACCACAGCCCAGACGCACGCGACACGGCGACGGCATGGAGTCCGAGCTCGACGCACTCGGCGATCGTGCCCGGATATAGCACGGGCATGTGGAGGTCGACGAGCGTCGCATCCGACGACGACGGCATCGTCGAGCTCTTCGACGACGGGTCATCGCCGACCAGGGCGACGGCGCCGCCATGCGGGCTGGTGCCAGCGAAGACACCGTGTCGGAGCGCATCGCCGGCCCGGTCGAGGCCGGGCGCCTTGCCGTACCAGAAGCCGACCACGCCATCGTGACGGTGATCGGGGCGTGCCGCCGCCAGCTGGGACCCCATCACCGAGGACGCGCCGAGCTCCTCGTTGAGCGCGGGCTGGTGAACGATCGGAAGGTCGGGCACGAGCTTGATGGCCCGCTGCATCTCCTGGTCGAACCCGCCGAGCGGTGAGCCCGGATAGCCCGACAAGAACGCGGCCGTGTCGAGCCCGGCCGCTCGATCGCGACGCAGCTGTTCGATCGGGATGCGGGCCAGCGCCGCCACCCCGGTGAGGAGGACTCGCCCCTCTTCGCTGCGGTACCGGTGTTCGAGTTCGTAGTCGAGCATTGGTTCAACACCTCTCCATCGATCTGCACCAATGTGTCGCAGATTCGAACCCTTCGTCAGCAGTGTTGGCCGAAACTGCAGAAACGCTAGGTTTCAACTCATGTCACCGAACATCGACGCAGTGGACCGGGCCATTCTGCACGAACTCCAGTCCGACGCCAGACGACCGAACAAGGCGCTGGCCGAAGCGGTCGGCGTCTCACCCTCCACGATGATCAACCGCGTGCGGGCGCTGGAAGACCACGGCGTCGTACGCGGCTATCACGCCGACGTCGACCCGGCAGCGCTCAATCGATCGGTCCAGGCAATGGTGTCGGTGCGGCTCCGCCCGAAGTCGCCAGCCACCGTCGAGGCGTTTCTGGAGGCCATCTGGGCGTTGGACGAGACGATCGCCGTGAGCCTCGTGACCGGTCCATTCGACGCCCTGATCCACGTGAGCGTTCGCGACGTTGGCGAGCTGTCGCAGATGGTGTTGACCAGCATCGCCAGCGCACCCGGCGTGATCGACGAGCAGACGTCGATCGTGTTCGACCACCGACGCAAGCCCGTGCTCGGGTCGCTCGGAGACTCGGAGCGATGACTCCTCACGACGAGGTCCTCACCGCGCTCGAAGCACTCGCCGCCGAGACCGGGATTCCCGATGGCCATGGCGAGAAGGTCAGGGTCGACCGTCGATCGCAGCTCCGCCATCTCGGGATCCGCACGCCCGATCGGCGCCGGCGAGTCTCGCAGGGTTTCTCGTTCACCGCCGACGAGCCCGAGGCCGTGCTTGCGCAGTGGAACGAGATCTGGATGGCGACCGAGTGCGCGGACGTCGCCTTTGCCGTGCTCGACCACTACCGCTCACATGTCGAACGAGTGGCTCTTCCCGGGTTCTGGCCAACGGCATCCGGGTGGATCGAACGCGTCGACGACCAGCGCCCAGATGTGGCGAAGGCCGTCGGCTGGGTCTTGCGCGAAACCTCGGTGGTCGATCCGGACGAGGTGGCAGCGTTCTGCGAGGCGCACGCGTCGGTCATGTCTGCCGCGACGATGAAGCGTGCGACGCAGAAGCTCGAAGCGGGTCGGCGCGACGAACTCGTCGCCGCAGCTGCAACTAGGCGGCGGGAAGGGTGACGCCGATTCTCGGTAGGACTTCGTCGGCCAGCAGATGCATCTGCTCGTCGATCTGTCCGCGCGAGAGTCCGGGGAAGTCCGGGAAGAGCAGCAACCGATTCAGATCCAGCCGATCGGCGAAGCGGCCAAGGTAGTCGGCGACCTGCTCGATCGAACCGATCGCCATCGTTTCCTCGGCCATCGTCTCCTCGATGGAGGGCCGATGGTCGAAGGCGACGTCCCCGCCGCCGTAGTGCTTGAAGCGGCCATAGGGCGACAAGAACTTGACGTACTCGTCGTGCCCGTTGCGGCCGGTCGCGATCGCCTCCTCAGTCGTTCGGCCGACGTGGACGTTCGTGTGATAGGCCCGGCCTTCGCCCGGAGCGAGGTCTCGACCGTGTTGCGCTGCGATCTCGGCGAAGTGGTCCCAGGCGGTCGCCACTCGTTCGAGCGGGCCGCTCGCCATCAGGCCCACGTGGCCGACGCGGGCCACGTACTCGATCGTCGCCGGTGAGGTACACGGCTGGAAGATCGGGGGGAGTTCGGGGAACGAACGGGGCTTTGGTACGAGCGTCAGATCCTGCACGGTCGCACCACGGTCGGGAATGCCGGGAGGCGGGAACACGAAGTGCTTGCCCGTGAAGCTGAACCGCTCGTTCGACCACGCCGAACGGATGACCTCCATGCCCTCTTCGAAGATCTCTCGGTTGATGCGGTCCTGATCGGCGCCCATCTCGTTGTCACCGGAAGCGACAACGCCACCGAGCGTCTCGGCTTCGCGAGGCACCGTGCCTCGGCCGACGCCGAACACCATCCGCCCTCTGGTCAGGATGTCGGCCATGGCGAAGTCCTCCGCCAGCCGAATCGGGTGCCATTGGGGCACAACGTTGAAGGCCTGACCAAACTTGATGCGGTCGGTGAGGCTGGCGAGGTGTTGGCCGAACTGGATCAGGTTCGGGACGACCTCGTAACCCTCGTATTGGAAGTGGTGCTCGGTGAGCCAGAACGTGCCGTAGCCGAGGCGGTCGGCGGTCGACGCCCAGTGCTCGAGGTTCTCGTAGCAGGCGATGGTGTCGGCGTTCGTGTAGCGGCGATCCGTCGGCGGCGGGCCGTCGGCCCCGGCGTCGTCCATCGGGACCGTGCAGTAGAAATGTACGTCGACGTCCATCGCTCGACTGTAGGCCGGGCATGTTTCGGCGATATGAATCGGGTCATGAGCCAGTCATCGTTTTCGACCTTCGACTCCGCAAACGGTGCGATCGGCGTGCGTCGTTGGGACGGGGATGTCTCGAGCCCGTCATGCGTGCTGATCCACGGTGTCGATGGATCGAGCGAGGCGTGGGCCACCGTCGCCGCCGGTGTCGCCGGTCGACGCTCGCTCGTCGCCATCGATCTCCGTGGCCGTGGTGGAGCGTCGATGGAAGCACCGTGGGGCGTCGATGCGCATGCGGCCGACGTCGCCGAGTTCGTGGCCACGCTCGATGGCCCCGTGACCCTCGTCGGGCACAGCTTCGGCGGACATGTCGCAGCCAGGTTTGCCGCCGATCGACCCGACCTCGTCGATGCGCTGGTCTTGGTCGACGGTGGGCCGCCACGCCTCATCCCGGAGTCGATGACCGCCGCCGAGCTGGCCGACGGCGCCCTGTCGAACATCGTGCCGAACCTCGAAGCGAAGGGCGCGAGCGTCGAGGCTGTGACCTCTGACTTCCACTCGATGGTGGGGGAGGAGCGAGCCGCTCGCCCCATCTTCGACGTGACGGTCACGATCTCGTTGCTGCGGGCCGAGCTCGGCGTGGCTCCCACGCTGCCCCCGGTCGTCCCCGACGCGATCGTGACCGAGATGCGAGACGCCGGGCTGGTGTTCGATGAATCGGTGATCGGCGAGGCCACCCACTTCTCGGTGCTCGGCGATCATTCGAGCGCAGTGGTCGAGGCGCTCACCCGCTGAGCGGGCCCGATCAGCTGCGGCGGGTCGGGAACGCCGTCGCTGGCTCCATCTCCGCCATCGGTTCGACTTCGTTCTCGATGCGACGGGCGAGGCGACCCGCCCACGGTCGTGCACTCACACCGTGGGCCACGATGCTGAACAACACCGTCCACGTCGCGACGGTGAAGATCATCTCGCCGGCAGCGGACTCGAGTTCCTCGATGACGACCAGCGCGAACAGGATGGTCGCCAGCCCCCTCGGGCCGAACCAGCCGAAGAACAACCGGGTTTCGAACAACGTGCCCGACCCGATCAGTGCGATCACGCTCGGGACGATCCTCACGATCGTCAACGATGCGATGGCGTAGAGGGCGATCCGCCAGTCGAGTTCGTCGATCACGGTTCCCGCGAGCACGGCGCCGAACACGATGAAGGTGATCGCGGCCAGCAGTTCGCCCTCGTCCTCGGTGAAGTCCTGGATGCCGTCGCAGTGCGATCGAGCGACTCGGCCGAACGCGAGGCCCGCGGTGAAGGCGGCGATGAAGCCGTTGCCGTCCAGGAGCCCGGCGAGGCCGAAGGCACCCGCAGCAATCGCGACCGTTGCGAGCTGGCGATACACGCCTTCGATCGCCCCCGCCGCGCTGCGTTGGTCGAGGAGCCATCCACCGATCACGCCGACGCCAACGCCGGCGAGGAGTCCGAACCCGATCTGGCGGGCGGCGAGGCCGACCCAATCGCCGGCATCGCTGCCCTGATCGGCGACCGCGATCGACAGCAGCACGGTGACGACCGGGACGGCGATGCCGTCGTTCAATCCGCTCTCGACGTTGAGCGTCTGGCGAACTCGGACCGGGAGGCGGGGATCGCTGACCACCGCTTGGCCGAGCGCCGCATCGGTCGGGGCGAGCACCGCAGCGAGCAGTGCGGCGTGCAGGACCGTGAAGCCGTCGAGGATGGCGACGCCGACGAGGGTGCCGGCGAGGATGCTGAGCGGCAGGCCGATGGCCAACAGTCGTCCCGGCAGCACGGCCTCTCGACGAAGCACTCGCAGGTCGATGCGGATCGCATCGGTGAACAGGACGAGCACGAGGGTGGCCTCGACGAGGATCGACGTCGACTCGTTGCCGATCTCGAGATCGAACCAGCCGAACCCAGCCGACCCGACGGCGAGTCCGATGGCGGTGAACACCATCGGCGAGGTGATCGGGGAGTTGGCGAGCCGCTCGGACACGAGCGAGTAACCGAAGATGGCGAGGGCGACGATCAGTATCTCGGTCACGTCGCTTCCCCCGTCGTCGTTGCCGCTGTGCCGTTTGTGTCCTGCGGACTGGTGCTCGTGTCGTGCGGTCTGGTGCTGGAGTCGGACGCTAGCGGTGATCGCTGCGCCGGTCTCCTCGAATGGGGCTCCTCAGATCGGCATTCGGGTCCGGATCCAGTCGGCGAAGAGCGGGTCGACCAAGGCGTAGCGCTTGCCGTCTCGTCGAAGATGGCCGCGATCGAGGAGACGGTTGGCAGCGTTTCGGGCCGTCCCGTTCGCCAAGTCGAGCAGGTCGGCCGACGCCCCGAAGATGCTCCCGCCATTGGCCGTGACCCGCAGCACGTCCTTTTCCCCGGACTGCATGCCCGAATAGAGGCGCTCGAGACCGTTCGACACCGCCGAGCGGGTGCGATCGAGTCCGTGTTCCCACGTCTCGAACGTCGCCGCGTCGCCAACGTCGACGAGGCGCCAGCATGTGTCCGCCAGCTGCATCGTCCGCTGCGGGTGTCCGTTCGCGAGTGCAGCGATGTGGCTGGGCAGGGGCCCCGCCTTTCGCTTGGTGCGCCGGAACCCGGATTGGACCACGGCAACGACCTCCTCGTCGGTGAACGGGTCGATCTCGACGAGGTCGGCCTGGGCATAGAAGGGCTGGGCTTCGTCGGTGAACAGCGTCGTCATCATCGACGGTTCGGAGCCGGCGAAGACGATCCCCATCTGCTGAAAGTGGTGCTGTAGGTGTGTTCGCATCAGCCCGGCAGCGCCGTCGACCCGGTCGATGCTCGAGAACTCATCGACGACGAACAGCACGCCCGTCCGTTCGGCCAGTGTGGTCAGCACATCGAACTGTGTGTGGAGCAAGGCGACGGGATCCGGTCGGCTGGCAGCCGGCCCCTTGAGGTCGACCCGGACCAAGCCGAGGTTCAAGCTCGCGGCCGCAGCGAGGGAGCGGATGAGCTCCGAGCCTCGACCGGTGATCCTGGCCAGGCTCTCGTCGAGCCGAATGGTGAGGTCGGCCATCGAGGACACTTCGTAGAGGTCGACCCAGACCACGGTCGTGCTCGCAGCGATCACGTCGGCTGCCACCTTGCGCAGGACGGTCGTCTTGCCGAAGCGTCGGGGGCCGATCAATGCCGTGACGCGGCGTTCGCTGACCCGCTCGATCAAGTCGGCGACCAGCTCGGTCCGGACCTCGACCTGTTCGGGCAAAAGCGGTCCCTGATAGGGAAACGGCGAGACGTCCATCGCTGCAGGCTACATCCCGGAGCCTGTGCTGGCTATCAAAATTTGATAGATCTCAGGTGTTGTCTGTTGGCGGCTCATCCGCCTGCTTCTCGGCCAGTTCGGCCTCTCGGCGGGCGAGCTCGGCTTCCTTCTCCATCAGCTTGCGCTCGCGAATCGCAAGGGGCTCTTCCTCTGACATCGAGGCAGGGAGGCTGGGTGAGGAATCCGACGAGCGCGTGAACGACGGGTCGTCGTCCGGTCCGGCGTAGCGAGGACCAGCGTTTCGGGAGGGCTGCCATCGATCATCCGGGTCGACGTAGAGCGACGATCGTTGTCCGCCGAGCGAGAGGCCGGCGCCCTCTGGTCTGCCCAGGAGAATCCAGGCGACGGCGCCGATGCTCGGCACGAACAGCACGAGGATCAACCAGGTGGTCTTCGGCAGGTTGCGGATGAGGATGTTGTCGGTGGCGATCACGTCGAGCACCGCCCATATCCACAGCAGGAACAAGAACGTCCCGCCGATTCCGTGAATGACTAACCCGAACATCATCTGGTCCCCGTCCCGTGGCCCCGCTGCGACATGATTCCAGAATCGGCGCGACGGGGCCACGAGTTGAATGGGTGATCGTGTTGAGTGGGTGCTCGTGTTGAGTGAGCGATTGCCTCGGGAGCGAGCGTCAGTCGATCAGTTCGATGTCTTCGACCTCGTCGAGGTCGAGTTCCTTCTCGTCGAGATCGATGTCGAAGTCGCCCTTCTCATCGACGAACGCCGGCTCTTCGATCTCGTCGAAGACGTCGGACTTGGCGTCGGGCTCCTTCACGTCGTCGAACGCGAGGTCGCCGTCCGTCGATGCGATGGCCGGTGCGGGGGCCGCTCCCTCGTCGGCGCCGGTGCCAAAGCCGCCGGTCGAGCCTGCGTTGGTTGCACCGTCGTCGGCACCGGGCTCGGACCCCGACCCGAACGATGTCGCAGAGGCGTTGCTCTCATCCGATTCGTCGTCGCCCTTGGTCGCTCCGTCGCTGTCGTCATCTCGATCCGTACCGGTGGCCGGTGCGTCTGACGAGTCGTCGGCTGGATCGTCCGAGGTGTCGTCGGTCGAGTCCGATTCAGAGTCGTCGACCACTCCGCCACCGTCGCCGACGGACGCATCGGGTTCATCATCGGTTGAGGCGACGGCGCCGTCACCCGTCGCGACCCCGCTGTCGTCGTCGGAGTTGTCGTCGGAGTCGTCGTGGGTGTGGCCACCTTCCCCGCCATTGGCCGCTCGACCCGTGGGGCTTTCGTCGTACTCGACGTAGTCCGGTGCGGCGTCACCGTCGCTTTCCCCCCGGTCTGTCTCGGAGGGCTGGTCGTCGGGCTCGTTGATGTGTGGACGGTCGACGTCGACGAGGACTCGTTCGGGTACCTCGCCGTCTTCGAAGAAGCGGTACTCGTGCTCGTCGTCGGGCTCCTTCTTGGAGAACACATGGTCACGGCGCTCCATCTGTCTGAGCTCGGTGTCGAATGCCGGTCGATCGTCGTCTCGTCCTGGCTTGATGGCCATGTTCAGGTTCCCTCCTGGCCGCCGTCCCTCGCGACGGCCTGCATTCACGATGACCCACCCCCGCAACCGAGGCGAAACCACCGTCGAGGGCGCGTCGCGGTTCGGGCGTTCCGCCCGGGAGTAATCAGTCGGTGAGTTCGATGTCGTCGACCTCGTCGAGGTCGAGATCCTTCTCGTCCATGTCGATGTCGAAGTCGCCCTTCTCGTCGATGAACGTCGGCTCTTCGATCTGGTCGAAGACGTCGGACTTGGCGTCGGGCTCCTTCACGTCGTCGAACGCGAGGTCGCCGTCCGTCGATGCGATGGCCGGTGCGGGGGTCGCCCCCTCGTCGGCGCCGGTGCCAAAGCCGCCGGATGAGCCTGCGGTGGCCGAACCGTCGTCGGCACCGGGCTTGGACCCCGACCCGAACGATGTCGGCGATGCGTCGCTCTCATCGGAATCACCGTCGTCGGAATCGCCGTCGTCTGAATCATCGTCGTCGTCGGAGTCGTCGTCGGTGTCATCCACCACGGAACCATCGCCGGTGTTGATGTCGTTGTCCGAGCTGCCGTCACCGTCGACGTTGCTGTCGCCGGTCACGGCGTCGTCGATGTCCGTGTCGACATCGTCGCCGGGGGCCACGTTGCCGTCGCCGACCGCGATCACGCTGCCGTCTGCGAGCGTGACCGTGCCGTCACCGTTGTCGATCGGGTACTCCGGCGCTCCAGCTTGTTGGATGACGATGTCGTCCGGCAGCTCGATTCGCTCGTCGCTGTGGGTCAACACACCGGTGAGCGTGCCGCCGTCATCGGCGTCCGGCGGCTGGTATTGGAAGTCCGGGTCGTGACTCACATCGCCGACGCGGCCAGCGTTGCCGTCGTCGCGAGCATCGTCCCTTTTTTCATGCCGGTCGTCGTTCTCGCGGACGACGACCCGCTCGGCGTCGTCAGCTCTTGCGTCGGACTTCCCGGTGACCTCGGCGCGCTGATCTTCCTCGCCCTTGGCGCGGTTCTCGCTTGGCTTCTTGGCCATGTGATGTTCCCTCCTG
>CALLIQ010000140.1 GCA_938008925.1 uncultured Acidimicrobiales bacterium | reverse complement strand
GAGAACTGCCTCCTCGGTGCCAATTCGGGCCTCGGCATCTCGCTCGGCGACAACTGCATCGTCGAGGCCGGTCTCTACGTGACGGCCGGAACGCTCGTGAAGATGCCAGACGACACGATCGCCAAGGCCCGCGACCTCTCGGGCGCCAGCGGCTTGTTGTTCAGACGGAACTCACAGACCGGCGGCGTCGAAGCGCTCGCCCGCGACGGTGCCTCGTGGCAGGGCCTCAACGAGGCGCTCCACGACAACTGAGCCCGACACGACCGAGCGCACGCCAAGAGACCGGGCCGTCTCAGCCGCCGTCGAGCAGGTCACCGAGGCGGTCGAGCCGCGCATTCCAGCGCTGCGTCGTCGCAGCGAGCCAGGTCGACGTCTCTTCGAGTGCATGGCGATCGATCGCGAACAGCACCGCGCGTCCCTCGCCTCGCCGCGAGACCAGGCCGGCTCGCTCCAGCGAGGTGAGGTGCTTCGACACACCCTGACGACTGATGTCGACGTGGTTCGCCAACGCCGAGGCCGTCAAGGGCCCCTGCTCACTGAGGAGATCGAGCACCTGGCGCCGGGTCGGGTCCGCGAGCGCGGCCAGCCCGGCGCTTCGATCCGCCGCGCCAGCGGAGCCTGACAACGAGGTCATCAGATCGTTGCGAGGGCGCGCACGTCGAGGTTCGCCACCGCAACCCCTGGGGGAACCGGCATTTCGGTGACGGTCAGGCGCGAGCCAGATTCAGTCGGTTCGACGTCGAGCTCGACTCGGGTCGGGGCGTCGACCTCCGTCGCCCAACGAAACACCAGGCGATGCGGCGGATCCACCTCTTCAACGTGGATGTAGGCCGGCCCCCGGTCGGTCGATGCCTCGCCATCGGTACCCGATTCCATGGGAATGTCGACGTCACCTCCCCACCACTCGCTCAGTTGGTCGGGATCGGCAATGGCGTCCCACAGACGGTCGGCGTCGGCACCGAACTCGCGCTCGATCCGCACGACATCGCCGCGTCCTGGCTGGCCCACAGGCCCGGCGTCGATCTCGTCCATCGATTCCTCATGGCTCGTCATGCCATAGACCATAGCCGTTTCGCAACCATCGAGTTGCACAATCGCTCCATCGTTCGTATTGTGCAACTCTATGGTTGCACATCTGTCATTGGCCGACGAGCTCACCGATCGCCTTCTCCGAACTCGCACGATCGCGCTGAATCGGCCGGTCGACGACGAGGTCGCTGCGCTGTTGTCGACGCAACTGCTGTTGCTCGACGCGGAAGACGCCCGCAAGGACGTGAAGCTGTTGATCAACTCGCCGGGAGGCTCGGTCACCGCCGGCCTCGCCATTTACGACACGATGCGCTTCATCTCGAGCGACGTCGCCACCATCGCAACCGGCCTCGCCGCTTCGATGGCCCAGATCCTGTTGTGCGCCGGAACCGCAGGAAAGCGATTCGCGCTCCCGAACGCGTCGATCATGATGCATCAGGGCTCTGCGGGCATTGGCGGGGCGGCCGCCGACATCGCCATCCAGGCCGAACAGCTGGCCGCCACCAAGCAGCGAATGAACGAGCTGCTCAGCTTCCACACCGGTCAATCGGTCGAGGTGATCGAGCGAGACAGCGACCGCGACAACTGGTTCGACGCCGAGCAAGCACAGGCATACGGGATGGTCGATCACATCGTGACGAGCCGGGCGGAGCTCGATCACACGCTGCTGGCACTCGTGGACGGCAACGACGCAACGCCGGGGTTCGCCCGATGAGCCTGCTCGTTCCCTCCGTCATCGAAACGACCCAACGAGGTGAGCGGCACTTCGATCTCTACAGCCGCCTGCTCGCCAACCGAATCGTCTTCATCGGCCAACCCATCGGCTCCGACCTCGCCAACCTCATCTGCGCTCAGCTGCTGCACCTCGCGGCCGAGGATCTGAGTCCGGTCTCGCTCTACGTCAACTCACCGGGTGGCGACCCGATGGCGATGTTGTCGATCTACGACACGATGCAGCACATCGAGCCGGATGTGTCGACCATCTGCTTCGGCTCGGCGACCGCAGCGGCTGCGGTGATCGTGGCCGCCGGCGAACCGGGGAAGCGACTCGCTCTCCCCCACTCGCAGTTCATGCTGCACCAGCCCGCTGCGGAGGGCCGGGGCCAGATCAGCGATCTGCTGCTCCAGTCCGCAGAGGTCGAACGGCGCAGGCAATTGGTCGACTCGATCCTGTCGAAGCACACCGGCCGCGACACCTCGACCGTTCGAGCCGACACCGACCGCGATCTCATCCTGGACGCGCCGGCCGCCCAGGCCTACGGCCTCATCGACGAGATCCTCTGACGCCGGCAACTCGAAGAGTTGCCAGCGACGTGAAGGTCTCTTATTGGCCACCCTTTTGGATGTAGCTCTTCACGAAATCTTCGGCGTTGGTCTCGAGGACGTCGTCGATCTCGTCGAGGAGATCGTCGAGCTCAGACTTCAGCTTCTCACCAGACTCGCTGGCCGCCGGAGCTTCACCGACTTCGACTTCGTCCGCTCGAGACGGGCTCTTCTT
>CALLIQ010000139.1 GCA_938008925.1 uncultured Acidimicrobiales bacterium | reverse complement strand
CGCTCGACGAATCGAGGCCTCCGGCTCGCCTCTGGCCAGCAGCAGTTCCGCCACGCGAGCGCCGGCGAGCGCGGCGGCAGACCGCAGACGGATCCGCTCGAACTCCGCCCACGGGTCTTGAAAGCTCTCCTCGAGGTAGTCGCCGTCGTAGAGGGCGATCGCCCGCTCGTAGCAGTCGAGGGTTTCGCTCGGGACGCCGCGCTCATCTGCCTTACGGCCCTGTTCGACCAGGGCGTCGAAGTCGACGACGTCGAGCTCGATCCGGTCGAGCAGCAGATCGATCGTGCGTCCGTCGGTGTCGATGAACCACGAGTCGGTGCCGGTCGGCCGCTCGGGTTCCATCGCCCGAAGCAGGAACCGCAGGTTGGCGCGCACGTTCGCGAGTGCCTTGTCGATCTCCAGATCAGGCCAGAGGGCGGCGGCGAGATCTCGTCGACTCACCGAAGGGTGCTGCAGCAGGTACGCGAACAGGAGCCGCACCTTCTCGCGTCGATGCCAATCCGGATCGAGCACCTCGTCGCCGTCTCGATACAGCGCCATCTGTCCGAGGGCGCGCACTCGAAGCGTGTAGCCGGGGCCGATGGGGAGCGAATTGAGCGCGTCGACCGCCGCTTGCTTGACCTTCCCGTCGGCTGCCACCAGATGCTCGAGAATCAAGCGTTGATCGACGATCGCCTCGAGGATCTGCTCGCCGCCGGCCTCGCCGCCCTCTCGCGCCGCGAGGGCGAGTTCGACGAGGTGGGCGGGCCAAATGTTGGCCCGGAGGAGCTCGGGGGTCGACCATTGCACCTGCGTGGCCGCATCGGTCGTTCCCGTCTCGCGGAACTCGACGAGCGCCTTGGCCGCATCGAGCACGACGCGAAGCGACGGGCCGATGTCGATCGTGTCGAGCAGCGACCGCACGCTCGGAACGAGGATGTACAGCGGAGCGAGGGTGTGCATGTAGATCCGGGGCGGGAAGCCCTCCATCGGCACCGCCTCGACGAGCTCGTCGAAGATGCGCGCCGCCTCCTCCTCATCACCCTCGTGTAGGGCGACGCAGGCCTCGCTGATGTCGAGGTAGCCGAGCAGCCGCGGGCCGAGCACCGGCGATGCGAGGCCGCGAGCATGCGTGATGTGGGCCCGGGCCAGGTCGACTCGACCGGCGGCGACCGCGATGATGGCCACAACGCCCCGGAGCAGGATCGACTGATGGGACAACCGTCGGTTGGTGACGAGGCTGACCATGCCGCTCGCGAGCTCGAGCCCGACCTCTGGGCTGACGATGCCGCGCACCCACAACGCATAGCTCGCCTGCATCTCGATGTCGCCCGACCGCGTGACCTCTTCGAGTCCGCCGGCGCCGAGCTCATCGACCTTCTCGGGCCAGCCGGCGTCGATGATCACCTGCTCGATCAACATCCGGCCTCGGACGGGCCCGAACGCGCTCAGCTCCTGCACCCGGTCGAAGGCGGCTGGGACGTCGCCAGCCATCAGTCGTTCGCAGATCTCGTAGCGGGCCACCATGGCGTTGGCGATCGCAGCCACCGAGTCATCCGATGAGGCGGCCAGCTCGGTCGCTCGCGGCAAGAGGTGCGGGCCCGGTGGGAACCCCTCGGCGAGACCGGCGAGCTGGGAGGCCAGGAACAGCACCTGCACCTCGAGCGCCGCATCGCCGCTCTCGGCCAGCATCGCAGCGGATGCCTCGAGCGATTGTTGTGCGGTCGGCTCGGACTTGCCGAGCTCGATCACCGCTTCCACAGCCTTGGCGAGTGCTGGCGAGACGTCAGCCTCGGTGATCAGGAGCAGCACACGGCGAGCCTCGTCGACCGACTGATTGGTGAGCGGTCTCGCGCACAGTCCAACGGCGGTCCGCACGAGGCCGTCGACGTCACCGGCGAGAGCAAAGGCCTCTGCTGCGGCCGCGAGCTCCGAACGGTCCAAAAGATGGTCGGCGCCACGCTTCAGCGCGACGATTCGCTCGTCTTCTGAGATCGCAGCGTCGAGGATCGGTCGCCACAGGGCATGGAGGCGGTGTTCGCCAGCACGGGCATGGTCGACGAGCGGCAGACCATCCAACAACTCGTCGGCCCGGCCCGGCCACTCGGTCGCGGCGGCGACCAGACCGTCGTCGACGAACGGGAACGGCGCCAGCTTGGCCAGAGCCTCTCGCTTGGCCGGGTCGAGATCGGCGAGCACCTCTTCCCAGACGAACTCGGCCGCCGCCTCGACTCCTGACTTGGCCACGAGACGGGCCAGAGCCGGCCATCGAAGGGCAGGCGAGTCGTCGTCGAGGTTCCCGAATCGGTCGCCGAATTCGTCGATCTCGGCAGGGTCGAAGGCGAGCGCCGGCTGATCGATCTCGATGACATCGCCGGCGGCCCGCAGTCGACTCATCGGGAGCGCGACGGCGTCGCGCGTCGAGAGCAGCAGGTGGCCATTCTTGGGGAGGCGCCCGATGAGGTCGGTGAGGAACGATCGACCCTCCTCGTTCTCGAGAACCAAGTGGGCGTCGTCGAAGATCAGCACCACGTCGGTCGGAGCCATGGCCCAGACCGCATCGGCGACGCCAGCGGCCGGACCGATCGGGTGCGGCGTGGTGTCGGCACCCATGGACGTCAGCAGTGCGACCGCCAACGAGTCCGGATCGTCATCCGCCGAGCAACCCAACCAGACGTCGAGCCCGCGTGGACTCAAACGGTTCTGCTCCACTGCCTGTGCGAGCAGGGTCGTCTTGCCGAACCCAGCGCTCGCCACGACGGTCGTGACTCGCACGTCGAAACGGTCGGCGAGCTGGGTGAGCAGGCGCGAACGCAAAACCTGCTCGTCGCCCACGAGTTCGGGCGGGTCTTGTCGGAAAGGCCCAGACACCGTCTCAGAGAGTGGAGGGCGCGAGCGATTTGCGCAACTAGCCGCCCAACGTTTCTCCCGGGGACGCCTCGGGGTCGGGAAGACCCGTCAGCTCCTCCGAGCAGTCGAGGACCTCGAATCGCTCACCGCAGGTGACGCCGAACTTCTCGTACACACTCCCGACGGGGGCTTCCCGCCAGAGCGCATCGCAGGCTTCACCGACGCCGAGTTCGCAGGAATCCCAGAGCT
>CALLIQ010000138.1 GCA_938008925.1 uncultured Acidimicrobiales bacterium | reverse complement strand
GGTGCAGGGGCTTGTCCCACGCCGGCGCCACGGGAGCGATGATGTGCTTGATCACCCGGCGGCCCCAGGCGTTTGCGGCGTGCGTGGTGCCTCCTTCTGACGCCACGTCGCCACAGGCCCAGATGTTGTCGACCGACGTGCGAGCCTTGTCGTCGATCACGATGCGGCCACGGTCCATCTCGACGCCGACCTCTTCGAGGCCGAGACCCTCGCTGTTCGGAACCTGGCCGACCGCCATCAGCACCTTGTCGACGTCGGGAATCGAGGCGGTCTCGTCGCCGTCGAGCGGACCGACGTGGAGCGTGTTGGTCGCCGGGTCGAACCGCTTTGCGACAATGCCGGGGCGAACGTCGACGCCGGCCTTCTCGAGCGAGCGCTGCACGATCGCCGATGCCTCCGGCAGCATCGCCGGCAACACACGGGGAGCCGCATCGAGAACGACGATCTCGGTGCCGAGTCGGCCGAAGGCGGTCGCCATCTCGACGCCGATCGGGCCGGCGCCGACGATCACCAGCTTCGACGGCGCATCGTCCTGTTCGAAGAGCTCCTCGTTGGTCAGGTAGCGATCGTCGGGCAGCCCGGGGACCGGGAGGCGGCGGGGGCTCGAGCCGGTGGCGACCACGATGTGCTTCGTTTCGATCCGCTCGACCGTTCCGTCGGCAGCGGTGATGGCGACCGTGCCGGGAGCCTCGATCTCCGCAGCACCGAAGACGAGGTCGATGTTGTCCATCGAACCGAACTCTTCGGTCTCGTGATCGCGCAGGTAGTCGCGCCGCTCGCGGACCGTGGCCAGGATCGACTTCGAATCGCGTCCGTCCTGATGGGCGCTGTGGTGGAGCAGCGACTTCGACGGGATGCAGCCGACGTTGGTGCAATCGCCGCCGACGTGGTTGCGTTCGACCATCACGACCTTCTTGCCGAACGTGCTGAGACCAACGGCGACGGTCAGGCCGCCCGATCCGGCTCCGATGATGACGGCATCGACGGGTGAGGTGGTCATGGGGTGGTCTCCATCTGCTCGGCGGGAGCGTCGGTGGATTCGTGGCGGGCTCGGAGTCGTTTCGACACGACCGAGCCGCCGACGGCGAGAACGAGTGAGGCGACGAGAATGCGCGGGTCGAACGACGGCAGACCCTCATCCAGCGAGTCGACCGATGCGCCAAAGCCGACGAAGGCGATGGTGCCGGGGAGCGTGCCGAGCGCCGAGCCGAGGGCGAAGGGGATGAACCGCAACCGGAAGAAGCCGGCCACGTAGCCGACCATGTCGAAGGGCAGGTACAGCAGCCGCATCACCAGCGTGGTCTCGAAGGGGTGATCGACCGCTCGATCGAGGAACCGACCGAGGAGGCCTCGGACCCGATCGACGAGGGCTTCAGACCCGAAGAAGCGGCCGACCGAGTAGGTGACGGCGGTCGACAGGTTGGCGGCGACCACGGTCCACAGCACGCCCCAGAACGGGCCGAAGGCGAGGCCGCCGAGCACGGTGAGGATCGACGCCGGGAACAGGACGAGCGGGCGCACTGCGTAGAAGACGATGAAGACCACCGGGCCCCACCAGTTGCCGGCCAGGATCTGGCGAAGCTCCTCGGCGGCTTCGACCGGCCCGAGGTCGCGGGATCGGGCGAACCAGATGTAGCCGCCGATCGCCAGCACCCACACGAGCGCTCCAGCGAACTTCCGACCTCGGCCTGGGCCGTCGTCGGACATTCCCTGCGTCTCGGATGCGTGGGTCGCGTCGAGCGGTTCGGCGCTCATCGCAACACCCGCGACCCGTAGGCGATGCGGAACAGAGCGCCGGCGAAGACGGCGGCAGCCATGACGCCGAGGATCCACTCGGCTCGGCTCGCCCATGCGAGGGCGAGGGAGAAGAACGCGATGGTCTCGGCGCCCTCGATGAGACCTCTCGGCATCGTGACCGAGGTCGACTCTCCCGTCGACGCTGCGCCCCTCCCCCGCTTCTCGAGCAGTGCCGAGAGGTGGGTGAGGCTGGTGACGTTGACAGCGAAGGACCCGAGCAGCGCGGCGACGACGATCCACGTGGTGGTGTCGTCTCGGCCGAAGCCGATCCCGAGGGGAAGGGCGTTGTAGACGACCATGTCGCAGCAGAAGTCGAGGTAGCCGCCTCGATCCGACGCGGCGTCGCTCGCCCTGGCGACCGCGCCGTCCATGGCGTCGAGGAAACGCCCTCCGAGCCACAGCCCGAGGGCCAACCACCACGATCCGAAGCCTGCGGCGACCGCTGCGCCGAGCCCGGCTGTGAAACCGAGCGCGGTGAACACGATCGGGTCCACCGAGACTCCGGCGGCGACGGGCTCGATTGCCCTGGCGAGAACGGGTCGGGCCCGCTGGTCGAACACGAGAGTGATCAACCTAGAGCGGGGAGCCCCCATTCCGCTTTCTCGTGGATGAGCGCCGTGACGGCGCCCTCCGGCGCGCTACTCGCCGACGAAGTTCGGCGACCGCTTCTCGACGAAGGCCGCCGCCGCTTCCTTGTGATCGGCGGTCGACATCGTCCGGATCATGTTGTTTGCCTCCGCATCGAGTGCGGTTGCGAGGTCGACGTTCACCGCCCGGTTGAGGTTCTCCTTCATGTACCGCATGGCGATCGGGGCCCGTCCGGCGAGGTCGTGGCACCACTCGAGCGCTGCGGCGTCGAAGCCGTCGTCGGGAAGGATCTCGTTGACGATGCCGAGGTCCTGGGCATCGGTGGCGGTGAGTCTCGGCGAGGTGAAGTAGAGCTGCTTCGCCTTGGCCTGGCCGACGAGTTGGGTCAGGAACCAGCTGCCACCGAAGTCGCCGGAGGCGCCCACGTTGGCGAACGCGGTGACGAACAGGGCTCGCTCAGCAGCGATCCGAACGTCGGCGGCGAGGCAGATCGACAGACCAGCGCCAGCGGCAGCACCGGGAACAGCGGCGACGACCGGCTTGGGGAACTCGTGCAGGGCGAGCGACACCATCCGCTGGCGGCGACGCAGGTAGGCGATCCGGTCTTCGAGACCCTCGGGTTGACCGTCGCGCGCCCCGCCGCCGGTGTGGGAGTCGTGCATGCCTTTGACGTCACCGCCGGCGCAGAACGCTCCGCCGTTGCCGGTCACCATCACGACCCGCACCTCTGGATCGGCGGCGAGCTCGGGGAGGACGGCGCCGAAGCCGTGGTACATGGCGTCCGACAGGGCGTTGCGCCGATCGGGACGGTTGAAGGTGATCACGCCGACGTGCCCCTCGACGCGAGCGAGGAGATCAGGTGTGCCGGTGTCGAGTTCTCGAGTCATCCGGCGAGCCTGCCACGGCGTGATCGGCCGGGTCGAGTTCGCAGCGACGCAACCGCCTCGATTCAGCGCCGGCTCAGCCCCGCTTGAGCACGCCCCCGCCCGGTCCGGTCCGCTTCGCGGTCGTACGCTTGGTCGCCGGGCGCTTGGTGGCCGGCTTCTTCGTGGTCGCACGCTTGGTGGCCGGCTTCTTCGTCGTGGTCGGGCGCTTGGTCGATGTGCGCTTGGTGGCGGGCTTCTTCTTCGGCTTGGCTCTCGCTGCGGTCCGGGTCGACTTCTTCGCCGTCTTCTTGGTCGACTTCTTGGTCGGCTTCTTCCGTGGAACCCGGCCGGCGCTTCCACCGTCGGCGAACGCCATCAGGGCCACGCCGCTGCGATCCATGTCGCCAGCCAGCGATGCGATCTTGTCGCCGGCCGACGACAGATTCGAGTGCAGCCGCTGCAGGCCCTCTCCGGCATCGCCGAGGGCCTCGACCACGTCAGCGAGCTGCGCCGCGCCACGAGCGACGTCGCCCGCAGTGCCGGCCGCCACGGCCTTCGATCCGACGTCGAGACCGGTGACCACGCTCAGGCCCATCACCTCGCTGCGATCGAAGTCGATCGTCGGGACCTTGATGTCGGCCAGTTCCTCACCGATGCGTTCGAGGAGTCCGGCAACGGAGCCGAGGTGCTCTCGGCACGCGTCGATGGCTCCGGCCGCCGAACTCGCCACGTCGTGGATGTCGGTCCCGTCGCCAGCGGTGAGAAACCCGCTGGCCGAGACCGCCGCTTCGGATGCGCTGCTCAGCGCCTGACCCGCTCGCTCCATCAGCTCCGGGAGCCGGCGGACCAGGTCGATCAGGCTGTCACCGTGCTCCCGCACGAACTCGACCACTTCGAGCAGGTCGTCGCCGTGGTTGGAGATGAAGCCGACCGCTCCGAGGAGTTCGTCGCGGTTCCCGTCGACGAGTTCGACGACGTCCTTGATCCGATCGACAGTGTCGTCGCCGAAGCCGCTCAGAAGATCGTCAATGCCCATCCCGACTGTCTAGTGCCCCTCGAGCCGAGGAGCTCGCAGCCAGGCCGTCGAAGAACTCACGCCCCTGATCGTCGATCGCGTAGATCAACTCGACCTGCAGATCTCCGGTCGCGGGGAGGCTCCCGAACTGAGCGACGACCGAGACGGTCCGCACCTCGAGGCCGTCGAACACGAAGACCGGGCTCACACTGTGTTCGTCCAGTTCGGCCGCCGGAGCGGCAGCGCCATCGAGCGCTGCATCCGCCAAGTTCGCCAGCGCTTCCAGTTCGTCGTTCGGCGCGGATTCGGCGACGACGTGACGGAGACGCCGGCGCACGACCCAGGCGACGTCTCGCCAGTTCGCAATTCTCGATCGCCACTCGCCGGCAAACAGCGCCTCGACCAGGTTGCGTTCGTCGCCGAGCAGAGCCTCCCCGGACGGGTTCGCCAGCAGCACGTTCCAGCTCTGGTCGAACACGAACGCCGGCTGCGGTTCGTGGGCAGCCACGATCGACCGCGCCGCGTACCACAACACGTCTGAGGCCTCGGTCCGCTGGTCTGCCGGAGCGGCGGCGGGGAGGCCCGCGCCACGGAGAAGCGATGCCCGATCGCGCTCAGAGAGCTCGAGAGCGTCCGCCAACCGAGTCACCATGTCCGTGGAGGGGCGGCTTCGTCCGGTCTCGAGAAAGGACACGTGTCGCGCCGTCGTTTCGGCCCTGATCGACAGGTCGAGCTGCGTGAGACGACGGTGAGTCCGCCACAGTCGGAGTTCGCGGCCGAATCGAGTCATCGGTGTTGCCACGGTGCGATTCTCGCAGAGACGATGTGATCTCGGCCTCCCTCGAAGGGAATCGACGCCTGCGGGTCGCCGTGCTTCGGTGATCGCATGGACGCAGTCGCTGAGAGACGAAACGAGGCGAGGGCCACTGTGAGCACCTCGCCATGGGATCGGGTACTGATCGGCCTCATCGCTGCGACGTCGATGTACGCACTGGCGATGATCGCGGCGGGAGCGGTCGTCGGCACCGAGTTGTTCGATCGGCTCGGATTCGGCCCGTCGGATGGGGCCATCGGCGACGGGCTCCAGCAGGACTACGTGCTGCTCATCTTCGGCGTGCTGGGTTCGGTGCTCGTCGGGTGGATGGTGTTGCTCGGCGGGATCGTCGTTGGACCGTTCCGACGCCGGGAACCTTGGGCATGGACCGCCGTTGCGAGCTCGATCGGCGTGTGGTTCGTCCTCGACACCACCATGTCGCTCGTTCTCGGGTGGCCGACGCACGCGGCGTTCAACCTGCCGTTTGCTGCCGGCCTCGGTCTCCCGCTCTTCGCCCTGCGACATCAGTTCTTCGGGGCCGCGCGAGGTTGACGAGGGACTGCTGTTGACGAGGTGCGGCCGGTGTTCTGTGACCGGCTGAACAGCTCCGTCCAGCTTCACTGTCACACCCCGCTGTCATGATGATGGGCGTGGGGATCTTGGCGGATTTCGAAGCGGCGATGACCGGGCTCGACGACTCTGTCGCGTCCGTCGCCGACGCCGAGCACGTGCTTCGTTCGGTCGCGGAGATCCGCCGGTCATTGCAGGTGTTCGAGACTCGGGCGGTCGCGATCCTCGATCGTCACGCAGCACACGACGCATCGATCTCCGCGGAAGAGATCCTCTCCGACA
>CALLIQ010000137.1 GCA_938008925.1 uncultured Acidimicrobiales bacterium | reverse complement strand
GTGACCCCATCGGCGAACTCGTCGACCGACCAGACCACGCCGTCGGCATCGAGTTCGTCGAACCGCTGACGAAGTTCGACGCGAGTTGCCGGCGTCGACTCCGTGAACGCAACCGGCCCATCGGCCAGATACGCACTGAAGCGCTTCGCCGGCCAATCGGCCATCAGCACCTGGCCACCGGCCGCGGCGTGAGGCGGGTGGAGCTCGCCGGTCCAGTCGCCGGCATCGACCGCGGTCGGCACCAGTACCTGGTCGAGATACAGCAGGTCGTCTCCCTGCAGCACCATCAAGGTGGTGTGCTCGCCCAGCGTCTCGGCGAGGTCGACGAGCGCCGGACGTGCGAGTTGGCGCAGCAGGTCGGGCGTGTCGGCTCGCCCGGCTGCGAGATCGCCGATCACCGGGCCGACCCGATGCCCTCCGGCCGGGGTCAATTCGACCGCCCCGAGATCCCGGAGTGATCGCAGCAATCGGGCGACGGTCGACTTGGCCAAGCCGGAACGTCGAGCCAGTTCGGACACGCCGAGGTCCGCTTCCGCGCCGGCGATCACGCCGAGCAGAAGAAAGGCTCGGTCGAGCGACTGGGTCGGCGACGCAGCGACACCCTCACCGCCGCCCAGCCCACTCGGCATCGGGCTGGGCTGCGCCCCAACCGATGCGCCAACGGGCGCGCCGAATGATGGATTTTTCGTAGACGAAGTCACGCGAATGCCCTATCGTTCAAGCGTTCTACTCTGCGGTTCGTGCCACAGTACGGCACAACCCCCGTTCGTGCAAAAGGATCGCCATGAGCGAGGTCGAAATCCCTTGGCCAGACGGCCAAACCAAATCGGTCCCCGCGCTCTGGCTTCGCGACAACTGCCCCTGCGAGGCATGCCGCGTCCAGACGACCGGCGAGCACCGTCATCTGATCTCGACCACCAGCATCGACCTCGCGCCCGTGAGCACGTCGGTCGACCACAGCGACGGCGATCTGGCGATCGTCGTGGACTGGGGTGATCACGTGTCGCGCTATTCCACGGAGTGGGTGGCGGCGACCGTCGACCAGATCGCCCGCTCACACCACGATCGAGCGCCGTGGACGCCCGACTTCTCGCCGCCCCGCACGGCGCTCGCCGATCTCGAGAATCCGTCGGTCGAGCGAGCGTTCCTCACCGACTTCGCGACGCTCGGCGCGGTCATCATCACCGACACGCCGACCGCTCCCGGCTCGTTGGTCGACATCATCCGCCGCTGGGCTCCGCCACTCGAGGTGCCGTTCGATCTCGTCCACGACGTGCTCGTCGACCCGACCGGCTACAACGTCGCTCACACCGCCGAAGCACTGCCGCCGCACAACGACATGGCCAGCCGCAAGCACCCCCCGTCCGGCCAGGTGTTGCACATGCTGGTCAACGATGCCGAAGGCGGCGACTCGATCATCGTCGACGGGCTGGGCGTGCTCGCCGAACTCGACCCCGACGACCTGGCCGTCCTCGCCGATCTCCCCGTCGCGTTTCGTCAATTCTCCGAGACGGTCGAGACCTGGGCTCGCGAGCCCATCGTGCGCCTCGATGCCAGCGACACCGTCATCGCACTCCGCTATGCGAACCAACTGCTCCAGGCCGTCGACCCGACCGATCCCCGAACCGGCCGCTGGTACGAGGCGTACCACCACCTGTCGGCGGCGCTCACGAACCCGGAGCGTCAGTGCCATTTCCGACTCGGGGCCGGCGACCTGCTCATGCTCGACGCCCATCGCGTGCTCCACGGTCGAACGCAGTTCTCGCCGGGAACCGGGGCCCGACACCTTCAGGACGTGTACTTCGATGCCGACGATGTTCGCAACGAGTTGGCACGGCTCGAACGGGCTGCTGTGAACGAGTTGAGGACCACATCGTGAAGACGCTGATCGAGAACGACGCACCGCTCGACGGCGATTCGACCGAGCACGGGCGCGAAGAGATCGAGATCCCGACGCCCTCGCCGAGCCCGGCCCGAGCCGCGTCTGCGCTGCTGTTCGCGATGTTGCTGCTGATGATCGGCAACGGCCTCCAGGGCAGCCTCATCGGCATCCGAGCCGAGCTCGAAGGATTCAGCACGCTGTGGACCGGCCTCACGATGACCGGCTACTTCGCCGGCTTCTTGCTCGGCACGGGCGTCGCGTTCCGCTGGCTCGGCGACGTCGGACACATCCGAGTCTTCGCCGCGCTGGCATCGACCGCCTCGACCGCCGCCCTCATCCATGCCATCGCGGTCACACCCATGGTCTGGGTCGGCATGCGGTTCCTCACCGGCTTGTGCATGTCTGGCCTCTACGTCGTCGCCGAGTCGTGGCTGAACGACAGCGCCACCACCGAAACCCGCGGTCGACTCCTCGCCGCCTACATGATCGTGTCAATGGGCGGGATCGGGCTCGGCCAGTTCCTGCTCGGCACCGCCGACCCGACCGCCACAACGCTCTTCGTCGTCACGTCCGTTCTCATCTCGGCCGCAGTGGTCCCGATCTCGCTCTCGACCTCGAGCGCTCCACCCGTCGAACTCCCCGAGCCAATGGCGTTGCGGGAGCTCGTCCGCGAGGTCCCGACCGGCGTCATCTCGATGTTCGCGGTCGGCGCTGCGGTCGGCATCCTGATCGGACTCGGACCCGTCTACGCCACCCGAGCCGGACTGTCGCCTTCAGCTGTCGCCGTGTTCGTCGGCGCCTCGGTCGCCGGGGCCGTCGTGTTCCAGTTCCCGCTCGGCCAGCTCTCCGATCGCGCCCCCCGGCGCGGGCTGATGGCGGCGATGACGGTTGCCGGCACGACCATCGCACTCACCCTCGGCATGATCCCCGCCGGCTCGTTCGTCGCCACCGCCCTCATGTTCGGTCTCGGTGGCATCGCCTTCCCGCTCTACTCGCTGACCGTCGCCTACACGAACGACTGGATCCCACGCTCCAAGATGGTGGGGGCGAGCACGCTGCTGGTGCGGATCAACGGTGCTGGAGCGGTGGCCGGTCCGCTCGCCGCCACCGCCGTCTTCATCACGATCGGGGACCGCGGCTTCTTCCCGCTCATCGCGGTGACCTACGGGATCGTCTCGGTCTATCTGTTGTGGCGCATCCTCGTGAAGGATGCGCTGCCCATCGAGCGGCAACGCCGCTGGGTGCCGCTGCCGTCGCGTGGCTCGATCGCCATTCACTCGATCGCACGCCGTCGCCGCAACGAGCCCGTCGACCGCTGACGAACCCTCAGTCGAGGGAACCCATGGGCGCCACCAACAGGCC
>CALLIQ010000136.1 GCA_938008925.1 uncultured Acidimicrobiales bacterium | reverse complement strand
ATCGATGGGATCGAGTGCCACGTTCTGTTGGCCGGTAAGGGTGTGGCCGACCAGGCCATCATCCAGCGCATTCGAGGTTGGACGCTCGACGAGTGGAACGCCGCCCACGGGCGACTCGAGGCACGAGGTCTGGTTCGGGCCGATGGCCTTCTCACCGACGACGGGGCTTCGCTGCGCCGACACATCGAAGACCAGACCGACCGACTGGCGGACGCGCCACTGGTGCGACTGGGCGAAGGGCGAGCCTCGGCGTTGATCGATGGTCTCGAGCCGTTGGTCGACTCGCTGTTGACGTCGGGCATCGTCCCGGCGCGATGGCCACCCCCTCAAAGGAACGAGCCCTCGAGCGGACGACGTTGATCTTCAACGACAGGTGATTCGCTGAGTCGTTCGGACCAATTCGTAGGCCGTTCGAACCGTTCTATGGGCCGCGAGTCCGCTATCGGTGAGTGTTCCACCATGGCGATGCCGAGCTGAAGGGTCGAACGCCTGCGGCAGCGCTACCCAATAGCTCAAGGGCGGGCAACGGGTGCCGTTGATCCGTTTGTGCCCAGTCTCTCCAATCGCTCGAACGCGGCGACTCGATCCCGCGGTGCTGCGCTCATCGAGTATGCGCTGCTCCTCGGGGTGCTGACGCTGGGCGCGGTCGAGATCGCTGGACTGCTCGCGAACGACACCGAGGGCTACATCGAAGAGACCTCCGAGGAGATCGGCGGCGAGCAGGTGTGGCTACCGAACACGACGTCGACGACGACGCCACCTCCCACCGCCCCACCGACCACCCCGACGACGGCGCCTCCGCCGACGACCGTCGCGCCGACGACGGCGCCGACCATTCCTCCTCCGACGACGACGTCGACGACCGTTCCACCGACGACGACGACCGCAGCGCCTGCGACGACGGCCCCGCCGACAACGGCCGCTCCGACGACGGCGCCACCTGGCCCGACGTCGACCACGATCGCGACGACGACCACCACCACGGCGCCTCCGCCGACGACCGCCGCTCCGACGACGACCACCACCGTGTTCGTCCCGCCGGCCGGGTGATGATGCGACGGACTGAGCGGACGAATGAGCGCGGCGCCGTGCTGGTCGAGACGGCCATCGGCCTCCCGGTCTTCTTCATGGTGATCTTCGCGATCATCGAGTTCGGCTTCGTCTTTCGTGACTACACGTCGATCAATGCCGCAACGAGTGATGCCGTCCGCGTGCTCTCGATCGCCGGTGACGACCTCGACGCAGACCATCGCACGCTCGAGGCCTTTGCTGTCGCTGCGGTCGCACTGCCCGATGATTCCATCGACACGATCATCGTCTACGCGGCGGCGGGTCCATCCGACGCGGTCCCGACGGCGTGCCTGTCCGGCAGCGTCTCCGGTGTCTGCAACGTCTACACGGCCACCGATCATCTTCGCGACGTCACCGACTTTGGCTGCGTCGGCACGTCTGCCCCGGATCGCTTCTATTGCCCGACGTCTCGGGACACGGCGCAGATCTCCGCTGACTTCGTCGGCCTGCATGTGATCGGCCAGCGGGATTTGATCACCGGCTTCTTCGGCGACGTGAGAACGCTCACGGCGACCGAAGTCCTCCCCGTGGAACCGAGGGATCGATGATCGTCCGGCCAGCAAAGGGTTCGACGCCAGCCTCGACGCCGCCCCGCCGCGAACGCGGCGCGGTCATCGTCGAGCTGACGATCGTGGTCCCCCTGCTGCTCCTGCTGGTTCTCGGCTTGGTCGAGCTCGGCTTCCGCACGCACAGTGCGCAGACGATCGTCGGGGCGACCCGCTCGGCAGCCCGAGTCGGCAGCTCGGCCGGCGACGACCGGCTGGCGGACTACGTGGCGCTCCAAGCGCTGGCGGGCGGTCTCCGTGACTATGAAGCCGCCGAGATCGAGCGGATCATCATTTTCAACGCAAACGCGGCCGACGGTTCGCTCCCCGCGGGTTGCGAGTCCGCATCGGTCCCCGGCGAGTGCAACCACTACAGCGCGTCCGACTTCTCCTTGGCCCCGAGCGCGTTCACGAGCTCGGGTTCCGGCTGCTCGTTCGGTTCGCCCGACCTCCAGTGGTGCCCGCTCGGCCGCGATGCCGATCAGTACCCGAACGCCGATTGGATCGGCGTCGAGGTGTGGATCAATCACTCCTCCACCGCCCCGTTCCTCGGTGACACGGTCCTGAAGGAACGGACGATCATGCGACTCGAGCCGAGGTTCGAGCCATGATCCGCACGACCGGACCGGCGGCCTCTCGCCAGCGCAAGGAGCGCGAGGGTGGGCACGTCATGTTTCTCACCGCGTTGCTGCTGATTCCGCTCATCGGGATCTCGGCCATCGCCGTCGACTTCGGCTTCTGGTACCTCCAGGCCAGTCGAAACCAGAGCATCGCCGATGCCGCGTCGTTGGCGGGAGCCGTCTGGATGCCCGACGAAGATGCGGCGAACCAAGCGATCAGTGAGTCGCTCTCGCGCAACGGCCTCGACCCCGGTGTCGACTCGACGGTTCGGGTCGATTTCGTGACGTCGAACAGCGTCCGAGTCTCGGTGTCGACCAAGAGCGAACTGTCGTTCACCTCGATGTTCATCGACGAGTTTGCGGTCACGCGTTCGTCGATCGCCACCTACGTGCCGCCGACGGCGATGGGGAGTCCGACGAACTCGCTCGGGCGCGACGGCCTGTGGCTCGCGATTTCCGGAGATTGTTCGGTTCGTGAGAACGGCGACTTGCTCGCGTCGCGCGGCGTCGCCGGCTATCCGGGCGGCAACTACCCGCCGTCGAGTTGCGGTGCGGCGTCACCCAATCCGTCCTACACGGGTGAGTACTACCTGGCCGTCGAGGTGAAGACAGCGCCAACGCAGCCCATCGTCGTGCAGGTCTACGACGGCACCTACGCCCCGGCGGCGGGCAAGACGACCGATCTCGAGTTCCGTCCGCCGAGCGCGTTCGACACGACCTTCACGTTGTTCGACAACGACGGCAGCGTCTTCGACCCGACGAGCAACTCGGTCATCGCCACGCGCACCTACACCGACCGAGAGGCCGGCGCAGATTCGGCGTGGACCACGGTGGGCACGATCGTGAACCCAACGCCGGGCATCTACTACGTGCGGGTCAGCACGAACGGGAGCGGAGGCTTCGACTCGTTCGGCTCCAACGGCTTCGCGGTGCGCGCATCGCTTGGTTCGTCATTCACGTCGTGCACGACGTTGAGTGGCGATCCGAACTACTCGACCGATTGTCCGCAGGTCTACGCCGTCGAGCACCTGCCGTTGTACGCGTCGCTGAGCAACGGGTCGAGCGAGTTCTACCTGGCCGAGGTGCCGGGCGAGCAGGCCGGCAAGCAGCTGGAGATCACGCTGTTCGACGTCGGTGAAGGTGCTGAGCGCATCGAGATTCTCGACCCCGACGGCAACGCCGTGCCGTTCACGTGGACGACAGACTGCTCCATCACCGCAGCCTCGGCCGGCTGCTCGGGTTCGTCGGTCGGATGGACGAATCCGGCGACCGGAACGTTCCAACCGAACACGTTGGACGTATCCGGGACGGGCAATCAGGTGTACGCCAACACGCTCTCCGATTCGCTCTGGAACGATCGCTCCGTCGTGATCACCGTCGACATTCCGAACAACTACGCCTCGGCCTACTCCGGCCGCTGGTGGCGGGTTCGCTACACGTTTGGCGACGACATCACCGACCGCACCACCTGGTCGGTTCGAGTGCTCGGCGACCCGGTGCGCCTCAGCGGCTGACCGTCACTCCCCGCAGGCAGTCACTCGAACGATCGACGGCGAGATCAATCGTCGAGGAGTTCGTCGAGTGTCGCCTCGAGGTGATGCTGGAATTCGGGGTCGATCGGGGACGGTGCGTCCTGGTTGAAGGCTTGGCCGAGCTC